>NZ_OZ060377.1:300000-406855 GCF_964059075.1 Buchnera aphidicola (Pterocallis alni)
AAATTAGATTTAATAATAAAATTATATTTTATATATTAGGAAAAAATAATGTTAATATTAACTCGTAGGGTTGGAGAAACAATTATCATAAGTGATAATATTACTATAACAGTATTAGGTGTAAAAGGTAACCAAATTAGAATAGGAATTAACGCTCCTAAAAATATTTCTATATATCGAGAAGAAATATATCAAAAAATACAATCGAAAAACAAAAAAAATGATTTCATTATCCAATAAACATGAATTTTATAGATATATTATATAATTGAAATATAATATATTACAATAAGAAATATTAAATTGATAAAAATATAAAATATGTTTGACTTTATTATATGAATAGTACTATATTAGTATATAAATGTCCAGTATTCAGGTGAAATGGCCGAGAGGCTTAAGGCGTTCCCCTGCTAAGGGAATATACAAAATATAATTGTATCGAGGGTTCGAATCCCTCTTTCACCGAAAATATAATTAGCATCCGTAGCTCAGATGGATAGAGCACCCAGCTACGAACTGGGAGGTCGGAGGTTCAAATCCTTCCGGATGTAAAAAATAAAAAAATACAATATAATATATTTTCCATCAAATATATAATATACATAAATAAAATAAAAAATTATGTAATTAACTAAAAAGATTTAATACCATATTGTGTACTAATTAATATTAAATCATTTTTTCTCATACGGAATAAACCAACTGTAACTATTCCTGCTAAACTGTTAAGATAATTTTCTATTAATTGAGGATTTTGTAAATTTAAATTATAAATATCAATAATAATATTACCGTGGTCTGTAACAATACCATTTCTATATTTTGGGATACCTCCTAATTTTAATACTTCTTGATATATATAAGAATAAGACTCAGGAATAATCTCAATAGGTAATGGAAATTGACCTAATGTATGTACTAACTTAGATTCATCAATAATACAAATAAATTGATTGGATAATGAAGAAATAATTTTTTCTTTAGTTAATGCACCTCCACCCCCCTTAATCATATACATATCAAAATTTACTTCATCAGCACTATCTATGTATATAATAGGATCTGAAACAGTGTTTACATCTAATACCTTGATACCATGATTTTGCAATAATAAAGTTGTATAATAAGAACTAGAAACTGTTCCGATAATTTTTGTTCTAAAATGATAAAGTTCTTGAATAAAATATAACATAGTTGATCCAGAACCAATTCCAATTACTGAATCAAAATTAACATATTCCAATGCAGCTAGTGCAGCATATTTTTTTAATTTATTTTGTATCATATTAATTAATATTTTATAAAAATGTTATTTTTAATAATATAATATAATATTATATCAAATGTAAATATTATAAAATATTAATTATTAAACTGAATTACTGGGGTACCTGGATTCGAACCAGGGATGCCGGTATCAAAAACCGGTGCCTTACCACTTGGCTATACCCCAAATACGGAAGACGAGATTTGAACTCGTAAACCCATAACGGGCGCCAGATCCTAAATCTGGTGCGTTTACCATTTCGCCACTCCCGCTAATAATGGCTATGAAGGGAATTGAACCCATGACCCCAGCGTTATGAGTGCTGTGCTCTAACCAACTGAGCTACATAGCCTAATATATAATAATTTTAATTAATTTATCTTTTAATTAATCTATATTATATAATATTATATTATATAAATTAATATAATAATTTTAAAGTAAAATCGTGTTAATTTATATAAAAATTTCTTTTCACAACTTTCATTTTTCATAATAAGGTATATATGGTACCAACAAAAACTAAATATAAAAATAATTTTATACACCAAGTGATTAAAAAAGATTTTAAGAAAAATCGTAAAATGCATGTAAAAACTCGATTTCCACCTGATCCAAATGGTTATCTACATATTGGACATGCAAAGTCAATTTGTTTAAATTTTGATATTGCAAAAATATATTTAGGTATATGTAATTTACGTTTTGATGATACTAATCCCAACAAAGAACATTCAAAGTATATGGATTCAATTAAAAATGATATTGCTTGGTTAGGTTTTAAATGGAATCAAGATATTAAATATACATCGATGTATTTCAATATTATTTATTATTATGCCCTTGAATTAATAAAAAAAAAATTAGCATATGTGGATCAATTGACTAAAGAAGAAATAAAACAATATCGAGGCACATTAACACAACCTGGGAAAAATAGTCCATATCGTAACCAAACAGTACAAGAAAATATGTTTTTATTTAAACAAATGCAATTAGGTAAAATACCAGAAGGAAAAGCATGTCTAAGGGCAAAAATTGATATGAAGTCTTCATTTATGGTAATGAGAGACCCGGTCTTATATAGAATTAAATTTAAAGAACACCACCATACTAAAAAATTATGGTGTATTTATCCTACTTATGATTTTTCACATTGTATATCAGATGCAATTGAAGGTATTACGCACTCTTTATGTACATTAGAATTTCAAGATAATAAACAATTATATAATTGGATATTAAATCATATTAGTATTCATCATCGCCCTACACAATATGAATATTCTAGATTAAATATAGAATATTCTATACTGTCTAAAAGAAAATTACAGTTATTGATTCAACAAAATATTGTTCAACGGTGGGATGATCCAAGATTATTAACAATAAGCGGTTTACGTAGAAAAGGATATACTGCACAATCAATACGTAATTTTTGCAACAATATAGGAGTAACTAAACAAAATAATTTAATTGAAATATCAGCATTAGAGGCATGTATACGAGACGAGTTAAATAAAACTGCACATAGAACAATGGCAATATTAGATCCTATTGAAGTAATTATATATAATATTCCAAACAATTTTGAAGAAAAAATCAACATATTAAATCATCCTAATAATATTAAGATGGGTACACGAGATATTACTTTTAATAATAAAATATATATTGAAAGATCAGATTTTCAAGAAACACCTAATAAAAAATATAAAAGATTGACTCTTGGAGGGTCAGTAAAACTTAAATATGCTTACAATATTACAGCAAGGTATATTAAAAAAGATAAAAATAATAATATTATTAAAATTTTTTGCACATGTAACTTAAAAAACAAAAATAATAAAAGAAAAAACGGAATTATCCACTGGATTACAAAAACACAATGCGTAAAATCACGTTTCATGATATATAATAATTTATTTAATACTAAAAATCCAGAAAATAAAAAAAATTTATTACCATACATTAATAAAAATTCTATAATAAAAAAATATGGATTTGTCCACCATAGTGTTCTCAATAATAAACAAATACAAACATATCAATTTGAAAGAATAGGATATTTTTATATTGACTCTATACTATCTAAAAAGAATATATTAACATTTAATCAAACAGTTTCACTAAAACAAAACAAAAAACCATCAAATACGTAAAATACATAACATACATACAATGAGTAAATTACTTAATAGATGAATAAATATATTATAATATATTATTATACATTTTAAATGGGATATAAAATGTACAAAATTAAAAATATACATGCTCGAGAAATTATTGATTCTCGAGGTAATCCAACTATAGAAACAGAAGTACAATTAGAAGATTATTCTATTGGTATTTTTTCTTGTCCATCAGGAGCATCAACAGGATCCGAAGAGGCATTAGAACTAAGAGATAACGATAAAAATAGATTTTTTGGTAAAGGTGTATCAACATGCGTCAAATTAATTAATAAGCACATTTTTAATAAATTAAAAGGTAAAAATGCTTTTCTCCAACAAGAAATAGATGAAATTATGATTGACTTGGATGGAACAAAAAATAAAAGCAAATTAGGAGCAAATTCTATTTTATCTGTTTCTATGGCAACAGCGAAAGCTGTCGCTATAGCAAAAAAAATACCATTCTATAAATATATTGCATTATTAAATAATACTCCTGAAAAATTTTCCATGCCATTACCTATGATTAATATTCTTAATGGCGGTAGCCATGCTAATAATAATATTGACATACAAGAATTTATGATACAACCTGTAGGAGCGAACTCTATTAAAGAAGCAATTAGAATGGGTTGTGAAATATTTCATAATTTAGGAAAATTACTACAAAAAGAAAATATGATTACATCAGTAGGAGATGAAGGAGGGTATGCTCCCAATTTACATTCTAACGAATCAGCACTTAAAATGATTGTAAAAGCAGTAGAAAAATCCAATTATATATTAGGAAAAGATATTACGTTTGCGATAGATTGTGCAGCATCAGAATTATATAATCCACAAAATAACATTTACTATTTAAAAGGAGAAAACAAATCATTTAATTATAAAGAATTTAGCCATTTTTTACAAAAATTAACAAGTAAATATCCTATCACATCGATAGAAGATGGACAAAGTGAATTAGATTGGAAAGGATTTAAATATCAAACTAAATTATTAGGAGAAAAAATACAAATAGTAGGAGACGATTTATTTGTTACTAATCCTATTAAATTAAAGCAAGGAATAAAAAAAAATATAGCTAACTCTATTCTAATTAAATTAAATCAAATTGGTACATTAACCGAAACACTATCAGCAATTAACATAGCTAAAAAAGCAGGATATACTACCATCATATCACATAGATCAGGAGAAACAGAAGACCATTCTATTGCCGATCTAGCAGTAGGCACACAAGCAGGTCAAATTAAAACCGGTTCTATGAGTCGTTCTGATAGATTATCTAAATATAATCAATTAATTAGAATTGAAGAACAATTAGGTAATTCTATCGCTCCATTCAAAGGAATATATGAATTAAAAAAATATTATACTAAATTATAAATTATTATATAATACATAAAAATAAAAAATTACTCATTTTATTAAAATATTCATATAATTACTATATACTGTTTTGAATAATAAAAAAATAATTATATTATTAGATGGATATTCATATATTTACAGATTTTATTTTGTAGCATTAAAAAACCAAAATATAGAAAATACTATATATTTATTTTTTTATACGATCCAAAATATATTAAAGACTTATCTACCAAAAAAATTTATTGTTATTTTTGATTCGAAAGAAAAAAATTTTAGAACAAAAATATTTCAAAAGTATAAAAAAAATAGAAAAAAAATACCCTTTGAATTAATTCAAATTATTAATACCATCTACAAAATACTTATACATTTAGGTATACCAACACTTTGTATACCTAATGTAGAAGCTGATGATGTTATAGCTACTATTTCTAAATTAGCAGAAAAAAATGGTGATATTACTCTAATTGGGACAATAGATAAAGATTTAACACAACTAGTTAATAAAAATATTTATATATTAAATAAAAATCATTATAATATTTCAAGTTCTGTAGATATAAAAAAAAAATATGGAGTGCATCCAAAATATATTATAGATTTATTTGCATTAATAGGAGATCAATCAGATAATATACCAGGAGTAAAAGGTATTGGAAAAAAAACTGCTATCAAATTAATATTAAGTATAGGATCCATTAATCAAATTTATAAAAATTTAAAAAAAATTCACACATTACCCTTAAAAGGAAAAAAAAATATTTTAAAAAAATTAATTGAAGGAAAGAATATGGCTATATTATCTTACAAACTAATAAAATTAAAAATTAATGTAGATATAAAAAAAAAATATACAGAAATAACATTCCAGAAAAATAATAATTATCTAAAACCATATAACATAAAGTACTTTAAAATGATGCATAATATTTATTATCTTATACAAAATATATGTAAATACCATAAAATATAATATAAATATAAAATTTATAAATGTTTATTATACCATATATTAATCTCATTTAATATATCATTTATACCAATCATATGAACACATGAAAATAAAATAATTTTTAATTTTATATAATAAAATTGTATTTGTTTCTTTAATATATTTAATTGATACAATCTATCATGTTTATTTAACTTATCACATTTAGTTAAAATAATAATTATATGTATATTGTACAATTTAGAAAATGTTAATATTTTTCTATCTTCAGTACGAATTAATCTACGAATATCAATTAATAATATTAAACCCTTCAAACACTTTCTATTGCGTAAATAATTAAAAATTAATTTATATATTTTTTTTTTTTGATTTTTTTGTATTAAAGAAAACCCATATCCAGGTAGATCCACAAACCTTAATGTATCATTTATATAAAAAAAATTAATCATTCTTGTTCTACCAGTTTTTTTACTAAAACGAGATAATTTTTTTTTATTAGTTATACAATTAATTAAACTAGACTTACCAGAATTAGAATATCCCACAAATGCTAATTCAACACCTAAATTATCAACATGTAAACATTTTTTTGATACCGAACTAGTTAAAAATTTAGTATTTTGATACTGTAATATCATACAAAACCTATTATATAATAAAAAAAATAGTATATAATATAATTATATAAAAGTATATAAAATATAATTTTAAAAATAAAATGATTAAAAATATTAAAAATATAGCTATTGTTGCACATATTGATCATGGAAAAACAACTTTATTAAACAAATTATTAGAACAATTTCATTTAACACCAAGTACCAATAAGTCTATTCCATATAATATGGATTTTCACGATTTAGAAAAAGAAAAAGGAATTACTATTTTATCTAAAAATACTGCAATTGAATTTGAAAATTATAGAATTAATATCATTGATACTCCTGGACATGCAGATTTTGGAGGTGAAGTAGAAAGAATTATGTCTATGGTAGATTCAGTATTATTAATAGTAGATGCAGTAGATGGACCCATGCCACAAACAAGATTTGTTACAAAAAAAGCATTTTTAAATAATCTTAACCCAATTGTTGTAATTAATAAAATAGATCGAAAAAATGCTAGACCAGATTGGGTAATAGAAAAAATATTTGATTTATTTATTACTTTAGATGCTACAGAAAACCAATTAGACTTTCCAATAGTTTATACCTCAGCAACATTAGGAAAATCTGGAACAGAATATGATAATATGCAAAATAATATGTCTGTACTAATGCATACTATCATTACACATACTCCAAACCCTAAAGTAAAGAAAAATGGGAATTTACAAATTCAAATATCACAAATAGAATATGATAATTATTTAGGAAGCATTGGTATTGGTAAAATTAACAATGGATCTATAAAAATTAATCAACCAGTTGCTATAATTAACAAGAAAAAAAACATACAATACAGTAAAATAGGAAAAATATTAAAGTACTCAGGACTACAAAAAATAGAAATACAGTCTGCATGCGCTGGAGAAATAATAGCTATTACCGGATTAAATGATTTAAATATTTCTGATACAATATGTGAAATAGATCACATCAATCCTTTACCTCCAGTAAATATTGATCCACCAACAGTAAATATGTTATTTTCAGTGAATACTTCCCCTTTCTGTGGGAAAGAAGGAAAATACATAAACTCCAATGCTATTTATAATAGATTAAAAAAAGAATCAATGTACAATATAGCAATGAAAGTAAAAAAAACTAAATCTTCTAATATATTTTCTGTATCAGGAAGGGGAGAATTACATTTATCCATATTAATTGAAAATATGCGTAGAGAGGGTTTTGAAATAGAAGTATCAAGACCAACAATTATATTTAAAACACATAACAATATCGAAACAGAACCATTTGAAACAGTTATTATCAATATTGAAAATCGCCATCAAGGTATCATTATGGAATATATAGGAGAAAGACAAGGAAAATTAACGAATATGGTGAATAACCATCAATACGGAAGAACTGATTTAGAATACATTATATCTAGTAGAGCATTAATAGGGTTCAGAAGTAAATTCATGAATCTTACCTCTGGAACAGGAATATTCCATTCATCTTTCTTACACTATGATAAAACACAATCAAAAAACATTGGACAAAGAAAAAATGGAGTATTAATATCCAATGGAACAGGAGTAGCAACAGGATTTGCATTATTTAATTTACAAGAAAGAGGACAATTATTTATCAATCATGCTGAAAAGGTTTATCAAGGACAAATCATAGGAATACACAATCGATCTAATGATTTAACTGTAAATTGTTTAATTGGAAAAAAACTCACTAATATGAGAGCATCAGGTTCAGATGAAGCAATATCTTTAACTCCTATTACAAAGATGACATTAGAACAATCATTAGGGTTTATTAATGATGATGAATTAGTAGAAATTACTCCTTCTTCTATCCGAATTAGAAAAAAATTCTTAAATGAGAATGACAGAAAAGTAGCTATTCGAAATTTAAAAATAAATTAATTTAATATAAGTTAGTATGTTTTTTTTAACAATTCTGTAATAATATGATTATATTTTTTTTTCTGATAACAACAAGATAGTCTGGTAGCATTAACAATGCTAACTAAATTTAATACCGAAGAATGAAAATTATCATTAATAATTAAATAATCATATTCTAAATAATGTTGTATTTCATGAACAGCTTGTTTCATTCTATGATTAATTACACAATAACTATCTTGCCCCCTATTTTTTAATCTAACATATAATTCTTGTATAGAAGGTGGTAATATAAAAATACTCTTATAAAATTGTACCTTATTTCGAATTTGTTTTGCTCCTTGCCAATCAATATCTAAAAAAACATCTAAGCCTTTAGATAAAAAACTATTAATTACTTTATAAGAAGTACCATAATAATTGTTAAATACTTTAGCATACTCTAAAAAATATTTTTTGTTAATCATATATTCAAATTTTTCTTTAGAAATAAAATAGTAATGTTTACCATGATATTCACCAGGTCTTATTTTACGAGTAGTATAAGATATAGAAATAACAATATCTAATAACAACTTATTATTTAGTATATATTGTATTAGAGTAGATTTTCCTGCCCCACTGGGAGCAGAAATAATAAAAAGAATACCATTAGCCATAATGTTTTTAAAATAAATATATGAATATTATATAAAGTGTACATTTATAAATATAATAGTGTGTTAATAAAAATATTTTTCAATATTTTAAAAATTTAATTTTAAACAGTACACATAAAAAAACGACTATTTTTATCATTTACAATACGAAAAATATTACTACAAATTTTTTTTTCATTTAATACACACTGTATAATAAATATACTTTTTTTCAGATGTACAAAAAATAATATATTTCCTAATTTTTCCCAACCAAATCCGTTATATATTTCAATACAATCCAAAATATCAAATTTAATGCACGATATACCAATTAAGCAATATAATCTTTTTTTATTAAGTTTACGAAAATATATTTTAGAAATAGACTCTTGACCACAATAACAACCTTTATTGAAATGTATTCCCTGTAGTAAATCTAAATTTAATTCTTGAGGAAAAAATTTTTTAATAACTTTTTTATTCCATACAGGGAATCCAGATAAAATATCTAAAATAAACCATGTATTTTTAACCTTTTTAATATTTTTATGTAATAAAAATTTTTTTAAATGTATATAATCTGAACGATATAAAAATATTAAAAATCGCGGTTGAATATCATTAATACATAGTATAATGGTTTTATTAATATACATCACTGAAGAATATAAACTCGGTTTATATTTAAAATAATCCATTAAAATATCTTGAGATTTACTACCCATTAAAGCTAACAAATAAACATCTTTCATTTTTTGTATGTCAATTTTTGAAAAAATAGAATATTTCTTCAATTCTTGCATTTGTACATTACATATTTCATTCGGTTGAATATATATATACCCTAATTGAAAATGTAGTATACGAAAGACAGAACATACTTTCCCATTAGCATAACAATGGGCAGAAATCATATGATTATATAATTTAAGATAAGATATATCTAGAGTGCATTGACCTTGTAAATACTTTTCATGATCTTTCCCTAATACTTGCACTACAGATAAATCACGTAATACCTCAAAAGAACAATTATTCTTTAAAAAATAATCAATATCTAATAACATAAATATACTTATTAACAATTCATAAGACATTATATATTAATTATATTATTAAAATAATATCATCAACAATATATTTTAAATATAGAATATTAGAAATTGCAATAATATAGGTCAAGATATGGTTAATACCATGCATATGTTCCCTGAAACCATAAATAAATTAATAAAAAAAATTAACAATATAAAAAATATATTACAATATGATAAAAAAAAAAAAAGAATAATAGAAATAAAAAACATTTTACACTCTATCTCTTTACAAGAAAATAAAAAAAATATTAAAAAAATAAAACAAGAAAAGTCAAAAATAAAAAAAATTCTTACAGAAATTAAATCTTGTTCAATAAATATACAAAATATTAATCAACTCATACAATTATCTATCCAATTACAAGATACTAGTGTAGTACAAGATATTAATTTAGAAATAAAAAAAATAAAAAAACAATTAAAAAAAATAGAAATATATAATTTATTAAAAAAAAAATATGATTATTGTAATTGCTATCTTGATATACAATCTGGATCAGGAGGTATAGATGCTCAAGATTGGTCTAAAATACTACTTAGAATGTATTTAAAATGGACCGATAAAAAAGGATTTAAAACAGAAATAATACAAAAAACACCAGGAGAAACGGCGGGAATTAAATATGCTACTATTAAAATCATTGGAAAATATGCATTTGGATGGTTAAGAACTGAAACAGGAATTCATAGGTTAATTCGAAAAAGTCCATTCAATTCTGGAAACAGAAGGCATACATCATTTAGTTCTGTATTTGTATATCCAGAAATAAATAACAAAATAAAAATAAAAATTCAACCATCAGATTTAAGAATAGATGTATATAGAGCATCAGGTTGTGGAGGACAACATGTAAATAGAACAGAATCTGCTGTACGTATTACTCATATACCAACATCAACAGTAACACAATGCCAGAACGAAAGATCTCAACACCAAAATAAAGAACAAGCAATGAAACAAATGAAACTAAAATTATATAAAATAGAAATGCAAAAAAAGAATGATATCAAACAACATATAGAAAATACCAAATCAACTATAGGTTGGGGGAATCAAATTAGATCTTATGTACTAGATAATTCGAGAGTTAAAGATTTAAGAACAGGGATAGAAAGTAGAAATATACAATCTGTACTAAACGGAAATCTAGATTCTTTTATTGAAAAAAGTTTACAAATAGGATTATAAAAATTATATGTATGTATGTAAAAAAAATATTGATAAAAAAAACAATATCAATTATGAACACGAATACGAAATTAGAAAAAAAAAACTCAACAAAATTAAAAAAAACGGATTTAACTTTCCAAATAATTTTAAACCTAATATTAATATATCATCTATTAATAAAAAATATTCTAATAAAACAAATACACAATTAACAAAAATTAACATTACAGTACAAATTGCTGGTCGTATCATGAAACAGCGTATTATGGGTAAAGCTTCTTTTATAACTATCCAAGATATGCAAGGAGAAATCCAAATATATATATCAGAAAAAAAAATATCTTTTAATTTTTATCATCAACAATTTAAAAAATGGGATATAGGAGATATTATATCTGTTTATGGAAAAATTTTTAAAACAAAAACAGGTCAACTTTCTATTTATTGTTATAAAACAAATTTATTATCAAAATCTATACAACCATTTCCAGATAAATTCCATGGTTTAATTAATAAAGAGATACGATACAGAAAAAGATATCTAGATTTATTATTTAATAAAAATACCATTAATAATTTTATTAAAAGATCCAATATATTAATGATTATTCGCGAATTTATGAATAAAAATCAATTTTTAGAAGTTGAAACACCCATGTTACAAAGTATACCAGGAGGAGCAAAAGCAGAACCATTTATTACACATCACAAGACTTTAAATATAACAATGTATTTAAGAATTGCTCCAGAATTATATTTAAAAAAATTAATAATTGGTGGATTTGAAAAAATATATGAAATAAATCGTAACTTTAGAAATGAAGGTATATCTTTCAAACATAACCCAGAATTTACTATGATGGAATTATACATGGTATATTCTGACTACCATGATTTAATGGAATTTATCAAACATTTACTAAAATATATAGTATATAAAATACATGGGGTATACACAATTGAGTATCAAAATCATCCATTACAATTCTGTAAACCGTTTCAAAAATTTACAATCATAGAAGCAATTTTACATTATAATAAATATATTAAAAAAGAAGATTTACAAAATATAAAAAAAATAAAAAAAATTGCTCATTTAAATAATATTACAATTAAAAAATCATGGTCTATTGAAAAAATTATAACTAAAATTTTTACAACAACTACAGAAAACAAATTAATACAACCTACTTTTATTACCGAATATCCAATTGAAGTATCTCCATTATCGAAACGAAATAATACTCAAAACAATTTAGCTGACCGATTCGAATTTTTTATGGGTGGTATGGAAATAGCAAATGGATTTTCAGAGTTAAATGATTATCAAGATCAAAAAGAAAGATTTTTACAACAAGCACTAAAAGAAAAAAATAGAAATGATAAAAAAAATTTTTATGACCAAGAATATATTACAGCATTAGAATATGGAATGCCACCAACTGCAGGTTTAGGAATTGGAATTGATAGACTAGTAATGATTTTAACCAATCAAACTAATATACGTGATATTATACTATTCCCTACGCTAAAACCAAATAATAAATAAAAACATAATAGAGTATCAATATGTTGCATATATCAAAAAAAAATATATCTCTTAATCCAAAAAATATATTATCAATAATAAAAAAATATAATACACCAATTTGGTTGTATGATGCGGAAATAATTCAAAAAAAAATAAATCAGTTAAATAAATTTGATATTATTAGATTTGCACAAAAAGCATGTTCAAATATTCATATTTTGAAATTCATACGATCATTACAAGTCAAAGTAGATGCTGTATCATTAGGAGAAATAGAAAGAGCGTTACTCGCTGGATTTACACCCCATAATGATGAAATAATTTTTACAGCAGATATGTTCGATAAAGAAACATTAAATAGAATTATTGAATTAAATATTACAGTTAATGCGGGATCATTAGATATGTTGAAACAATTAGGAAAAATATCTCCCGGACATCGCGTATGGATTCGTATCAATCCAAAATTTGGTGATGGACATAATAAAAAAACAAACACAGGTGGAGAAAATAGTAAACATGGTTTATGGAACCCAGAATTAGCTTTACCAATCATTAAAAAATACAAATTAAATCTCATTGGTTTACATATGCATATTGGATCTGGAGTAAATTATATACATTTACAAAAAGTATGTCACTCTATGATTCAGTATTCTATTTTATTAAATCAAAATATTCAATATATTTCTGCTGGAGGAGGATTATCTATTCCTTATAAATCTACTGATTCTATTGTAAATACAAATCATTACTTCAAATTATGGAATCATACCAGAAATATTATATCTAATTACTTAGGTTATAAAATCACTTTAGAGATTGAACCTGGTCGTTTTTTAGTCGGAGAATCAGGTATTTTAATTACTCAAGTATACTCTATTAAATATGTTTATAAAAAAATTTTTATTTTAGTTGATGCTGGATTTAATGATTTAATCAGACCAGCAATGTATGGAAGTTATCATCACATATCTGTTTTACCATATAATGGAAGAAATATAAAAAAAAGCAAAAAAATTAAAGCAATAATAGGAGGACCATTATGCGAATCAGGGGATATTTTTACACAAGATAATACAGGAGAAATTCAAGAAAGAATACTACCAGAGGTAAAAATAGGTGATTATATAATTTTTCATCATACCGGAGCCTACGGATCTTCTATGTCATCCAATTATAATACCAAACTACTTATACCAGAAATTTTATTTAAAAATAACATACCACAAATAATTAGAAGAAAACAAACATTTCAAGAACTATTCCAGCAAGAAATGGATATAAAAAATAATTCTATATTTGAGAATCAAGATATTTAAAAAAATTTAATTTCTATAAAATATACATACTAAAAATAAATATAAATATATCATATAATATATAATAAAATAATGTATAATAAATTACAATTAAATCATTATATTATATTTTTCTATATATTATCACATGAAAGAAAATAAAAAAAAATTTTATATAAAAACGTGGGGATGCCAAATTAATGAATATGATTCATTAACAATCATTAACACATTACAACAAAATAAAAAATACACTGAAACAAAAAATGTTCTTGAAGCAGAAATTTTAATTTTAAATACTTGTTCAATTCGAGAAAAAGCACATGAAAAATTATTTCATCAACTTGGAAGATGGAAAGACTTAAAAAAAAATAATAAAAATATTATTATAGCAGTAGGAGGTTGTGTTGCCACACAAGAAGGAAATAATATCCTTAAAAGAGCAAAATTTGTTGATATTATTTTTGGTACACAAACATTACATAAACTACCTCATATGCTTGAAAAGCATATAATAAAACAAAAATCTTTAATAAATATTAATTTTTTACAGCTAGAAAAATTTCAAGATACGATAAAACCAAAATTTACTAATTATATAGCTTCTATTCCCATAATGGAAGGATGTAATAAATATTGTTCATTTTGCATTGTACCCTACACAAGAGGTAGAGAAATGAGTAGACCGTTTTACTCTCTTCTTACAGAAATTAATACACTTGCCAATAATGGAATTAAGGAAATACAATTACTAGGTCAAAATGTAAATTCTTATAAATATATAGATAAAAATAAAAATAAATACACATTTGCAGAATTATTACATTCTATTTCACTGATAAAAAAAATAAAAAGAATTAGGTTTATTACAAGTAACCCAATGCAATTTACTGATGATATAATACACATATATAATAAAACAAACAAAATAGTTAATTTTTTACATTTACCTATACAAAGTGGATCAAACAAAATATTAAAATTAATGAAAAGACCATATTCTATATCAGAATATGAACAAATAATAAAAAAATTAAAAAAAATAAGACCCAATATCCAAATTAGTTCTGATTTTATTGTCGGTTTCCCTGGAGAAACAGAAGATGACTTTCAAGATACAATAAAAATCATTTCTAAAATTAAATTTGATATGAGTTATAGTTTTATATATTCTCCAAGACCAGGTACTCCTGCATCCAAATTAAAAGACAATGTTGATCTTGAAACAAAAAAATATAGACTACAAATATTACAAAAAAAAATTAAAAAACAAACCAACTATTGGAATACAAAAATTATAAACAGTAACCAAAAAATATTAGTAGAAAAATTTTTTAATAAAAAAAAATTAGAATTAATTGGGAAAACAGAAAATAATAGAACAGTAATTCTTCAAGGACAAAAAAATATGATTGGTAAAATTATTAAAGTACAAATTACTAAAAAAAAAAAAAATTTTTTTAAAGGAATATATATTCCATAATTAACTATTTATAATATTTATGTTAAAAATACATTTTCAAATAAATTGTACAAATAAAAAAAATATTCCAAAAAAAAAAAAAATTACACAATGGATAAAATATTTAATAAAAAAAAAATGTGAAATAAACATTATAATAATCGATATTCTACAAATGAAAAAAATTAATCAAATGTACAGAAATCAAAAATTAGCTACTAATATACTCTCTTTCCCATTCCAACCTCCAAAATATACCAAATCTTTACTTATAGGAGATTTAATTATTTGTTCTGAAATAATTAAACAAGAAGCACAAATACAAAAAAAAAAAATTATAATGCATTGGGCACATATCATTATACATGGTGTACTACATTTATTAGGTTACCAACATAACAATCACAAAACACAAACAAAAATGCAACTACAAGAAATTAAAATTATGAAAAAAATAGGATTTAATAATCCATATATATAATCAAATTAAATACTATCTAAAATAGTTAATATATACTAAAATATAATTTAAAAAATTAAATATAAATCAAAATATGCATAATAGTACATTACACAAAAAAAAACAACATAATAAAAAAGGATTTTTATCAATACTTATTAATCAATTATTTAACGAAGCACCTAAAAATAAAGAAGAATTACTAGAACTCATAAGAGATTCAGAAAAAAATTCTTTAATTAATCAAACTACGTATGAAATGCTAAAAGGAGTAATAAAAATTACTAAACAACGAATCAAGAAAATTATGATACCCCGTTCACAAATGATTATAATTAAAATTAATGATTCTTTTAGTAAATGTTTAGATATCATAATAAAATCAGCTCATTCTAGATTTCCTGTTATGAGTCAAAATAATAATTATGTTGAAGGATTTTTGTTAGCTAAAGATTTGTTGCCTTTTATAAATCAAAAAAATAAAACTTTTAGTATAAAAAAAATTTTAAGACCTCCTATTATAGTACCAGAAAGTAAATATGTAGATAATATGTTAAAAGAATTTAGAATTAATAGATATCATATGGCTATAGTTATTGATGAGTTTGGAACAATTTCAGGATTAGTAACTATTGAAGATATTTTAGAAATCATTGTAGGAGAAATATTTGATGAATTTGATCATACTAAAAATATGAACATAAAAAAAATAAATCACAATACTTTTTCCGTTAATGCCCTTACACAAATAAAACAATTTAACAAAATATTTCATACTAAATTACTTGATACAGAAGTAGATACTATAGGTGGATTAGTTATGCAACACTTTAAATACTTACCAAAAATAGGAGAAAAGATTTATATTCAAAAATTTAAATTTCAAGTATCTATTTCTAATAGTATCAGAATTATACAATTAGAAATTACTGTACCAAATGATACAATTGTATCAAAAATATAAAATATAAACTCAAAAGTAAAAATTTAATATAAGTATATATTTTTATGTAAAATATTTTACATATATATCATATACTGCAAATATTATATCAATTATTAATATATATAAAAATGGAAAAAACATATAATCCTAACATCATAGAACCTATTGTACAAACATATTGGGATATTCATAAAACATTTACAGTACATAAAAAAATAAAAAAAAAAAAATATTACTGCTTAGCAATGCTACCATACCCATCAGGTAAAATACATATGGGTCATGTCAGAAACTATACTATTTGCGACGTTATTGCAAGATATCAACGTATGCTAGGAAAAAATGTATTACATCCAATTGGTTGGGATGCATTTGGATTACCAGCAGAAGAAGCAGCAATAAATCATAATATTGATCCAAAAACATGGACGTATCAAAATATTCAATATATGAAAAAACAATTCAAAAAATTAGGTTTTAGTTATGATTGGGATAGAGAAATCAATACTTGTGACCCCAATTATTATAAATGGGAACAATGGTTATTTAATAAATTACTTACAAAAAAATTAGTATACAAAAAAAAATCATTTGTTAATTGGTGTCCAAATGATAAAACTGTTTTAGCTAATGAACAAGTAATAAATGGAAGATGTTGGAGGTGCCAAAAAAAAATTATTATTAAATTAATACCACAATGGTTTTTAAAAATTACTGCATATGCAGAAAAATTATTAAAAGATTTAAAATTATTAAAAAAATGGCCGGAAAAAGTTATTAAAATGCAAAAAAATTGGATTGGAAAATTAAAAGGATTTGAAATTAATTTTAAAATACTGCATACTAATCAAAACATTAAAATTTATACTAACCGATTAGATCTATTAATGGGAACAACATATATATCTATATCTCCATTACATAAATTATCTAAACAAGAATTAACTAAAAAAGAACTACAAAAATTTATTCAAAATATGTACACTATAAATAATTACTCTAATCACAAAGAACATACATACATAGGAAAAAAAATAACAAAATATGCCATACATCCAATCACAAACAAAAAAATACCAATCTGGATCACAAACTATACACATATCACATATAACACAAAAATTAGAATATCAACTCCAGGGCATAATATACACGATTGGTATTTTGCTAAAAAATACAACATAAAAATAAAGTATATTATTTTAGAAGAAAATAATTCAGAAAGAAAAATTAATAAAAAAAAACCTACTGAAAATAAAGGTATTTTATGTAACTCATATCCATTTAATAACTTACATAGTAATATAGTAGAAAATAAAATTTTTGAAATATTAAAAGAAAATAATACAATTAAAAAAAAAAATAAATATAAATTACAAGACTGGAGTATATCTAGACAAAGATATTGGGGTACTCCAATTCCAGTAACTATATTAAAAAACCATACTATTTACCCAATACCAAATCATCAATTACCAGTTACCCCCCCAACAATAAAAACAATAAATGATTTAAAAAATATTCAGTCAATATACCAAAATTGGAAAAAAATAAAAATTAATAATTATGATATAAACAGAGAAACAGATACATTTGATACATTTATAGAATCTTCATGGTATCATATTAGATATACTGATCCTCACTATAAATTAGGTATAATTAATCCCAAAATAGCAAATTATTGGTTACCTATAGATCAATATATTGGAGGGATTGAACATGCTACTATGCATTTAATATATTTTCGATTTATTCATAAAATACTATACGATTTAAAATTAATTAATTCACCCGAACCAGCAAAAAACTTATTATGCCAAGGAATGGTTTTATCTGAAGCGTTTTATTATATTAATCTAGAAGGAAAAAAAACATGGATAGAACAAAAAAATTTACAAAAAATAAATAATAAAATAAAATCAATAAAAACTATAGATACACATAATAAAAAAATTATCAGTGCAGGAATAATGAAAATGTCAAAATCAAAAAAAAATGGCATTTCACCTAATAAAATGATTAAAAAATATGGATCCGATACAATTAGATTATTTATGATGTATGCCGCTCCAATTCAATCTGATATTATATGGAATGAATCAGGAGTAAAAGGTATGTATCGATTCTTAACAAAACTATGGAACCTAATATATCAACATACTCATAACATCATCAATACAAAACAAAAAATATATAATACAGAAAATATTCAAAATAATTTACATGAAACTATTGTTAAAGTTTCGCATGATATAGAAAAAAGAAAATCTTTTAATACTGCAATAGCTTCAATTATTAAATTTACAAATTCAATATGTAATATTGATTTCATTAACAAATATGATAAATCTTTTGTTCAAAATATATTTAATAATATAATAAAAATGTTATATCCATTCACACCTCATATTAGTTTCATTTTATGGAAACAATTAAATAATAATACTAATATTGATTATGAAACATGGCCTATATGTCATCCGAATGTAAATAATAAAAAAAATATAAACTTTATTATACAAATTAATGGAAAGAAAAAAAAAATTATTACAGTACCATATAATCTTAATAAAATAAAAATTCTTAATTTATTAAAACAAGAAAAAACAATATCTATAATACTCCAAAAAAATAAAATTAAAAAAATTATATATATAAAAAATAAATTAATAAATTTAGTAATATAAAATGAATATATATATTAAACCTAAAAAAGTAAAAAAAATACTATTAAAAAATTTTTATTATAATTACTTAATCATAGAAAACAATTTTATGATATCACAAGAAATTCAAGAAAAAATAATAAAACATTATAATAAAAAAAAATATAACACAATTATTCAATTACAAGTCACATCAAAAATTGATTTTAAAAAAATATATTACGAATACCAACAAAAACAACTATTTATAAAAAAAAAAATATTATTTGTTACTGTACAACATATTATAAATACTAATATTATTAATAGTATAAATATATTATTAAATTATGGAAATAATAATATTATATTAGTATTCATATTACCAGATTTACAATGTCGATACATGTATCTATTAAATGGGTTAAATAATACAAAAATAATTATAATATCTTGTAATAACATATCAAAAATAAAAAATAAAATATGGATTATCAAACAGACAAAAAAAATGAATTTACATTTAAAAAATCCAATAATTAAAATTTTATCATATTATTATGAAAATAATTTATTTATGTTATTTAAAATACTACAAATATTAAAAATTATTAATCCTAAAAAAATTACTACGCAATATATTAAAAATATTATAGAAGATTCTGTCTATTTCACATTTAAACAACTCTTATATTCTTTACTATTAAAAAAAAAAATACAATATATAAGAATATTAAATTTCTTTCAAAAAAACAATTATAATATATTATCTTTATTAAGATATATACAAAAAAAAATAATATTATTAATAGAATTAAAAAATAAATACAAAAAAAATACCACACATAATATACAAAAAAAAAATAAATTTATATTGGAAAATATCAATCAAAAAAAAATATACAAAATCATACATTATTTACAAAAAATAGAACAAAATATTAAAAAATATGATAATGATTTGATATGGATATATTTTAAAATGTTAATTACTATTATATAATATTGTTTAATAATATATGTATCCAAGGTTAATATATAATAAAATAACACTTTTATTCTCAAAATGATATCTTAATAATATTAAGATTCAAATTTATACATCAAAACACCATAAATTAAAAATTAAATCTTTAATATCAAAAATAAAATATGCCACTTAAAATATTTAACTTAACTCATTTAAAATGTCCAGATACTATAGTTTGCTTTAGAAAAATAATGAGGAAAATTCATCATGAAAATATTATTATTATTATATCCCATGATATTTCAACAACATGGGATATACCACTATTTTGTAATTTTATGAATTATAAAATAATAAAACAGAAAATTAGAAACAAACCATATCAATTTTGGATAAAAAAATAAAAATATACATGATATATTATAAATTTATTAAAATCATTAACATTCTACGTAATGGTTCAGCAGCACCCCATAATAATTGATCACCTACTGTAAATACAGAAATAGTTTTTAAACCTACATTTAATTTTCTAATACGACCCACTAAAACATTTAAAGTACCTGTCACAGCATTAGGAGTTAATAAATTTAATGTAGAATGCATATCATTAGGAACTATTTTCACCCACATATTGTGTTTTTTAATAATATCAACAATATTTGAATAAGACAAATCCTGTTTTAATTTTATAATAAATGATTGACTATGACATCTAAATGTGCCTACTCTAACACATGTACCATCCATGGGAATGACACTAGAACTACATAATATTTTATTTGTTTCAGCCTGTACTTTCCATTCCTCTTTAGTTTGTCCATTTTCCATTTCAGAATCAATCCATGGTAATATATTACCAGCTAAAGGAAAAAGAAAATTTTTTACTGGGAATATTGTACTTTTAGTGACTTCTGAAAGTTTTTTTTCCATATCTAATACAGAAAACGAAGAATTATTAAAATTATTAGCAACAGAATTATATAAACACCCCATTTGTTGTATTAATTCAAAAATATGTTTTGAACCTGCTCCAGATGCCGATTGGTATGTTGAAAATGTTATCCAACTAATTAATTTTTTTGCAAATAAACCACCTAAAGCCATTAACATTAAACTAACCGTACAATTACTACCAATAAAAGTTTTTATACCTTTTTGTATAGAAAGATGTATCATATCTATGTTTAATGGATCTAAAACAATAATAGAATCTTGATGCATTCTTAATAAAGAAGCTGCATCTATCCAGTATCCAGACCAACCAATATTACGTAACTTATAATATACACAATTAGTATAATCTGCTCCTTGACACGTAACAATTATATCCATAGATTTTAAATGATCGAAATCATAAGCATCTTGTAAAATATTAGTACGCGTATTTGGAACAATCTGTACTTCTGATCCAACATGCGAAGTAGAAAAAAATACAGGATGCATATCATGAAAATTATTTTCTTCAATCATTCTTTGCATTAACACTGAACCAACCATCCCTCTCCAACCAATAAAACCAACATATTTTTTCATAACATACCTCACCATAAAATAAATTTTATAAAGTATATAAAAATTTAAAATATTAATATATAATATATTTAAAAATAAAAATAAACTTTTTATTATAAATGTATATAATTATATATTATTAATCATTCACATAAAATATAAATAGGTACTCCAATGCATGCCATCATCTCTACTACTATATTATTAGTATTAATTATGGATCCATTAGGTAATTTACCAGTTGTTATGTCTATTCTAAAACACTTAGAACCAAAAAGACGTAATATAGTCCTAATAAGAGAAATGATTATTGCTCTATTAATTATGGTACTATTTCTTATAGTAGGAGAAAGAACACTCGCAATACTAAATTTAAAAGCTGAAACAGTATCAATATCTGGAGGAATAATATTATTTTTAATAGCTATAAAAATGATTTTCCCAGATTATAAAGAAGAAAATACAAAAAATAAACCCAAAGAACCATTTTTAGTACCATTAGCAATACCATTAGTTGCTGGTCCATCTCTATTAGCAACATTAATGTTGTTATCACACCAGTATTCCAATCAAATTACATCACTATCTATATCTTTAATAATAGCATGGAGTATAACAGTAACTGTTTTATTACTATCAGGAACATTTTTAAAAATAATAGGCGAAAGAGGAGTGGAGGCATTAGAAAGATTAATGGGTTTAATATTAATTATGTTATCAACACAAATGCTTCTTGATGGAATTAGCGCATGGTTTAAAATATAAAATAATAAAATTGTATAAAAATTATTCAATAAATACTGTATAATACATAAAAAATATACAAGTACAGTACATAATAATATCAAATATAATAAATGATATAATATTTTTTTGGAAAAAATATGAATAAAATAAATATCACACAAAATACATTGAATTCAATAAAACATATGACCGAAGTAGATTTGCATAACAAAACAGTACTAATTAGAGTAGATTTTAATGTACCAATACAAGACAATAAAATATTATCTGACGATAGAATTAAAGCCAGTATACCTACAATTAAACTAGCATTAAAAAAAAATGCACGAGTAATTATTATGTCACATTTAGGAAGACCTAAAGAAGGAATATACGAAGAAAAATTTTCACTATTTCCAATATTTCAATATTTAAAAAAAATATTCTATAAAAATAATGTTATATTTTCTAAAAAATTAGAAAATATTAATATGCAAAAAAATGATTTATTAATATTAGAAAATGTAAGATTTAATATAGGAGAAAAAAAAAATGATATAAATTTATCGCAAAAATATGCTTCATTATGTGATATATTTGTTATGGATGCTTTTGGTAGCGCTCATAGAAAAGAAGCTTCAACTTTTGGAGTAGGTATATATGCTAAAATAGCATGTGCAGGGCCATTATTAATATCTGAAATATATTATTTAACAAAGGCTTTAAAAAATCCTAAAAGACCAATGACTGCTATTATTGGAGGTGCGAAAATATCTACAAAATTTAAACTATTAACGTCTTTATCTAAAATTGCCAATACTGTCATAGTAGGAGGAGGTATTGCAAATACTTTTTTAGCAATTAAATACAATATTGGAAAATCATTACATGAACCTAAATACATTAATTTAGCAAAAAAAATAAAAAAACAAAATAATATTATTATACCAGTCGATTCTAGAGTTGGAACAAGTTTTTCAAAATTATCACAAGCGGTAATCAAAAAACCATGTGATATCAATCAAAATGAAGAAATAATGGATATAGGAGATGAAAGTATTAAAAATATACAAAAAATAATAGAAAATTCTAACACAATACTATGGAATGGTCCATTAGGTGTATTTGAATTTCCAAATTTTAGTATCGGAACAAAAGCATTAGCTAAAAGCATATCTAAAAGTAATTCTTTTTCTATAGCAGGAGGTGGTGAAACATTATCTGTAATTAATATGCTTAATATCAGAAAAAAAATATCTTATATTTCAACAGGTGGCGGAGCATTTTTAGAATTTATAGAAGGAAAAAAATTACCTGCTATACATATGTTAGAAAAAAAATATCATATGAAGTAAAATAATTATTTATAGAGAATATTCATAATCTATCAAGGATATATATGTCAAAAATACAAAATTCTATCCAAAATGGAATAATATTTGGAAAAGAAACAAAAAAAATATTTAAAATAGCAAAAAAAAAAAAATTCGCAATACCAGCTGTTAATTGTACAAATATAGATACAATTAATATTGCTTTAGAAACAGCTAGTAAAATGCATGCACCAATTATTATACAATTATCTTACGGAGGATCATCATTTATATCAGGAAATAATTTACCAACAATATCTCAAAATAAAAAAGCGGCATTAGGATCTTTATCTGCAGCGAATCATATTAACTTAGTTGCAAAATATTATAATATCCCAGTCATCTTACATACTGATCATTGTTATAAAGATACTTTACCATGGATAGATTATCTATTAAAAAAAAGTGAAATATATTTTCATAATACAGGAAAAACAATTTTTTCTTCTCATATGATTGATTTATCTAAAGAAAAAATACAAAAAAATTTAGAAATAAGTAAAAAATATTTACTCAGAATGAGTAAAATAAATATGATATTAGAAATAGAATTAGGATGTACGGGAGGAGAAGAAGATGGAATTGATAACAGTAATATAAAATCCGATTTATTATATACAAAACCAGAAGAAGTATATTATATGTATCACGAATTAAAAAAAATTAGTAATAATTTCATTATTGCTGCTAATTTTGGCAACACACATGGAGTCTATGCTCCCGGAAACGTTCAACTTAAACCAAATATATTAAAAAAAACACAACAATATATTTGTAATAAATACAATTTAAATGTTAATAATCCTGTTGATTTTGTATTTCATGGTGGTTCAGGTTCTTCTATATCAGATATTAAAAAATCAATAAATTATGGAGTAGTAAAAATCAATATAGATACCGATATACAATGGGCTTCTTGGGAGGGTATTTTAAAATACTATCAAAATAATAAAAAAAACCTTCAAACACAATTAAGTAACATTAACGGTATAAATATACCCAATAAAAAATATTATGATCCAAGATCCTGGATACAGGAATCAAAAAAATCTATATCTGAAAAATTAAAAAAAATATTCACAATATGTAATTGTTATAATTTAATTTAAATTCTAATCCAATCCAATCAAAACAATTCATTGAGGTTGAAAATGCAAGAAGTATTCAATGTAGTTGATAATATTCACTATATTGGACAATGGTTAATATTAAATAGAATAATGTTATTACAATATATTATTAATATAACATCAGCTCTAATTATCACCATTGTAGGATGTTTTTTATCAACAGTAATTTCAAATACTTTAAATAAAATATTAACAACAAGAAGGATTGATAAAACAATATCAGATTTTTCTACAACAATATCAAAATATTTTATTATTACATTTACTATGGTAATCGCATTAAGTAGAGTAGGAGTACAAACAACATCTGTAATTGCTATTTTAGGAGCTGCTGGAATGACTGTCGGTTTAGCTCTTCAAGGATCTTTATCAAATTTCGCCGCAGGTGTTTTACTTGTTGTATTCAGTCCATTGAGAATTGGAGAATATGTAGTTTTAAAAAAAGTAGCCGGAACTGTACTTAGTATACATGTTTTATATACCACATTAAAAACAGTAGATGGAAAAATAATAGTTATTCCAAATAGTAAAATTACCTCTAACGACATTATTAATTATTCAAGAGAATCTTGTAGAAGAAATGAATTTATCATTCCTGTTCCATATGAAACAAATATAGACAGGGTGATTGAAATATTAAAAAATGTAATGTATGCTGACCCTAGAGTACTTAAAAATAGAGATATAATAGTAGGATTAAATACCTTAGAACCATATTCTATGCACTTTATAGTAAGATGTTGGAGTAATACTAATATATTAAAAGCAGTATATTGGGATCTAATGGGTAAATTTAAAAAAGCATTAGAAGAGAACAACATTCAAACGCCTTACCCTAGATTCGATATACATTCATATACCAAAGAAAATGAAGTTATTTAACAATTTTTTTAAATTTCATATATAATGTAAAATTCAAAAAAATAATTATGAATTTAATTTTTGTGTATTATTGCGGGAGCTGGATTTGAACCAGCGACCTTCGGGTTATGAGCCCGACGAGCTACCATACTGCTCCATCCCGCTATTAAATTCAATTATACAACATATAATCAAAAATATCAATATATAAAAAAAATATTAACATATTTAAAATTTAATATAATATAAAGAGAATAATATGAATATAAAAACAGAAGACAATAAAAAAAATAAAATCCAAACTATAGAATGTGGTTTAACAAATAAAAAATCTAAAATAGTTATTATTATTTCACGGTTTAACGAATTCATTAATAATAATTTATTATCAGGAGCAATTAATACATTAGTTCGTATTGGTAATATAAAAAAACATAATATCACTATTATTAAAGTACCCGGTGCATATGAAATACCTATTATTGCAAACATAATATCTAATTCTTTAAAATATCAAGGTATTATTACCTTAGGAACAATTATTAAAGGAGAAACAATACATTTTGAACAAATTTCTGCTAATATAATCTCTCAATTATCTTCCATTAGTATAAAGTATAATATCCCTATTGCATTAGGTATACTGATTACTGAAACTATTGAACAGGCTATTAATAGAGCTGGAGTAAAATTGGGTAATAAAGGTACAGAAGCAGCTTTAGCAATACTAGAAATGATTAGTATTATTAAATTCATTCAAAAAAATAATAATCTGTTTAATTAAAAAAATACAAAAATGCAATATAATGATAAAACATATAAAGAAAAATATAAAAAAGATATATTTTATATGAAAAAAGCTATAAAATTAGCTAAAAAAGGTATATATACAACACATCCAAATCCCAACGTAGGATGTATCATAGTAAATAATAAAAAAATTGTTGGACAAGGATGGCATAAAAAAGCAGGAGATCATCATGCAGAAATTTATGCAATACAAATGGCTGGAAAATTAACTCAAAATAGTACAGCATATATTTCCTTAGAACCGTGCAATCATGTTGGTAAAACACCGCCTTGTTGTGAAGCAATAATACAATCAGGAATTAAAAGAGTTGTTATATCTATGTTAGATCCAAACCCTAAAGTATCAGGGAAAGGTATACAATATTTAAAAAAATCAGGTATTAAAATTACATTAGGTATCATGTCCAAAGAATCTAAAGAAATTAATCAAGGATTCTTAAAAAGAATCAGTACAGGAATACCATGGGTAACAATAAAAATGGCTATCTCGGTAGATGGTAAAATAGCTATGAAAAATGGTGATAGTAAATGGATTACATCGAAAAAATCTATACAAAATGTGCATAAACTCCGAGCAACTAGTTCAGCTATTTTAAGTACTAGTAATACTATTTTACAAGATAACCCAAAACTCACAGTACGATATAAACATGTAAATAATAAGCAAAATATATTACCATATACTCAACCTATTAGAATTATTATAGATAGTAAAAATCAAATTCAACCTAATCATAATATTATTAAAGAAAATATAGGAATAATTTGGCTCATTCGATTATGTAAGGATAAAATTCAATGGCCAAATCACGTTAAACAAATTATTATACCTGCTTATAAAAATTATATTAATTTTAAAAAATTACTTATTTTTTTAGGAAAAAAAAAAATTAATAAACTATGGATAGAATGTGGAGCACATTTATTTAGTAATATTCTATCTATGCAAATAATTGATGAAATTATATTATATATTGCACCTAAAATGTTAGGAAATAATGCATATTCTTTTTTTTTTAATAAAAAAAAAGTTAATATAAATCAAAAACCTAATCTTATTTTTAAAAATATAAAAATGATTGGACAAGATATCAGATTAATTATTCAAACCAAATACTAAAAAAATAATATCAATTTATTTATTAAAGGAAATCTATGAACCCAAAAAAGAGAAGAAAAGCGAGAGAGTATATAGTAAAAGCATTATATACATGGCAAATATCCAATAATGATATTTTAGATGTTGAAAATCAATATTTACAAATCATTAATACTAAAAAAGTAGAAATAAAATATTTTCATGAATTAATTACAAATATATCGATTAATGTAAAAAACATAGATAAAAAAATTCAATTATATTTAAGTAGAAAAAAACATACTTTAGGACAAATAGATAAAGCAATATTAAGATTAGCTTTTTATGAAATATATTATAGAAAAGATATTCCATATAAAGTATCAATGAATGAAGGAATTGAATTAGCAAAATTATTTGGTGCACAAAATAGTCATAAATTTATTAATGGAGTATTACATCAAGCATCAAAACATATTAGAATAAATAATCAACAGGATACAAAACTATAAAAATAAACAGATATTTTCTTATACTACAAAAAATGACATTATATATAAATATACAAAAATAAATTTTAATATCACATAATATTTCAATCATTAGTAAAATATTAAATAAAATAAAAATATTTATATAGTATAACACTATACATACAAAAATATAGATTCTTATATAAAAATATTTCATATGCTAAAATACATAATTATTATGTTTTATATAAATAAAAAAAATATATAATAAAAATTTACTATCAATATATTATACAAAATATTTTAAAATATTTATGAGATGCTATTTTTTATAAAATACACAATAAAAAATATACATAGTAATATAAACTATATAATATAAAAATTATATATTAGTTAAATTTAACATAAAAATGATATAAAATATAATTTATATGATAATAAAAAAAAAAAATAAAATATTAAAAATTTGGAATACAAATATTGCATTAAAAATTGCACAATTAGAAAATATTACCATGACAAATAATCATTGGGAAATTATACATTTAATTAGAAATTTATACATTACATATAATATTATACCTCCCAATAGGATGTTATTAAAAATAATAAAAAAAAAATTAGGTATAGAAAAAAGTAATAATAAATATTTACTATCCTTATTTCCAAAAGGATTAGTTCAACAAGCTAATAAAATTGCAGGATTACCAAAAACAAATATTTGTCTATAAAATATACAATATATAATTTTATCAACAAGATACAGAACATATTATAAGAGACATGTTAAAAAGAAAAATAAATATTATAGAAGATAAAAATAATAATCTAGATAAATCAATATAATTTGTAAAAAAATAGTATGAAATAGATAAAAATAACCATATGACATGTAAAATAAATAACATTATAAAACTAATTAAATTAATAAAATGAAGAATATAGAATAAACATGTAAAAATAAATAATGCAATAACAGACAAAATAATTAATTTTAATGTCTTTAATACACCGTGAAGAACAACAAAAGTAGGTATATTAGCACGTTGATAATCACGAGAATACAATATCAAAATAGAATAAGAATGTGGTATTTGCCATAATGCAAATATTATAAACAACAAAATAAATTTTAAATCAATAAAATTTATAATAGTACAATATCCAACTACTGGAGGTATCGCTCCCGCTATACTACCAAGTAAAATAGCATGTTTCGATTTTCTTTTAAAATATAAACTATATACAAAAACATAAAAAAAAAAACCCAATATACATAAAAAAAAAGATAAAAAATTCAATTGTAATAAAAAAATACTACAACCTATACAAAACAATAACATAGCATAAATCTTGACACATGTCAGACCTAGCAAACCCCTAGGTAACACTCTTCCCTTAGTACGAAACATTTTTTTATCAATATCCATATCAATAATATTATTAAATACACAACCCGAAGCAATAATACAACCTGTAGCTAATAATACAAATAATAATGTATAATAATTAACACAATTACCTGATGCAAAACAAAAACCAGATAATACCGAAAAAAGATTAGCAATAATAATACCTGGTTTAATTAATGCAAAATAATATTTAATCATATTAAATATATAAAGAAAACAATATATGATGTTTCAAATTATACATAATCCATATCGAACCAGTCATAATAATAAATATCACGATAATGGAAAAAAATAAAAAAATTATAGTCCAATAATTCACTTTTAAAAATTTCAAATGTAAAAAATATCTCAAATGTATGTAAACTTGTAAAATAGAACATAAAACAATCATTACTATAGATAATTTAATACTAAACAGCTTTTTTATTGCTAAAAAAAAAGGTATAATAGTCAATATTAAACAAAAAAATAAACCAAAACAATAAAACTGAATCTGTTTCTTAATTGAGATACTATCAGAATTTAAATTTTCCATTATATACTTCCAATTAAATATACTATTGTAAATAAACATACCCATATTATATCTAAAAAATGCCAAAATAACCCCAAACATAATATTTTAATGTACATTTTTTTATTTAAATCTAATTTTATTAATTGAAAAAAAATTCCTATTAACCATAATAATCCAAATATAACATGTATACCATGCATCCCTACCAAGGTAAAAAAAGAAGAAAAAAATGCATTATTTTGAGGATTATATCCTAATTTTATTAAATTATTAAATTCCCAACCTTCTATAGAAATAAAAAACATACCACATATCAAAGTTAAGATTAAAAAAAAATATACAAAAAACATTTTCTTAGAAAATGCACAAATTACCAATAAACCATAAAAAAAAGAACTTAATAATAAAATAATCGTTTCTAAAAAAACAATATTTAAATTAAAAATACCATGATAAGAAACAATACTATTACACATAACACAATATACAGAAAATAAAGTAGCAAACAAAATACAATCACTCATTAAATATATCCAAAAACCAAATATATTTCTATTCTGAAAAATACTTATTTCATTTTTTATATTATTTATACTTTTCTCATCTATAGAATTATTTTCACTCATTCTATTTCCTTTTATTGTGAATAATATATGTATATTCTATTTTGCTAATTTCTTCAGAAGAAAGATATTGAACAGATTTATCTCGAAATAAATTAATAAAAAAAACCAAAATACTCATAATACAAAAAAATATACATAACCACCAAATATGCCAAACCATAGAAAAACCTACTACCAAAGAAAAAAATCCTAAAATAATTCCAAGAGCTGTATTTTGTGGTAAATGAATAGAAGAATATGATTGATTTTTATTAAAAACAATTCCTTTCTGTTTTTTATACCAAAAATCATCTATATTTTCGACAATTGGAATAGATGCAAAATTATAAATTGCAGGAGGTGAAGCAGTTGACCATTCTAAAGTTCTACCATTCCATGGATCACCAGTATAATCATAATTTAATTTTCTATACTTAATAGAAAGATACAATTGGATTATTTGACATAAAATACCAACACAAATTAACATTGCACCAAAACAAGAAACACATAACATACAATGAAATTTATGATCGATATTTTGACTAATACGACGAGTCATACCCATTAAACCTAAGTAATATAATGGAAGAAAAGCAAAACAAAAACCAATAATCCAAAAGTAAAAAGCTCTCTTACCCCATAACTCATTTAACTTAAATCCAAAAAATTTAGGAAACCAGTAAGTAATCCCTGCAAAACAACCAAATACTACACCACCAATAATTACTGTATGAAAATGAGCTACTAAAAAAACACTATTATGGAGTACAAAATCAATAGCCGGAATAGATAATAATACACCAGCCATACCACCAATGGTAAAAGTAATTAAAAATCCTACCGTCCATAACATAGCAGAATGCATATGCAATTGACCTTGATACATTGTAAATAACCAATTAAATATTTTTACCCCAGTAGGAATAGCAATAATCATGGTAGTAATTCCAAAAAAAGCATTTACATTAGCACCAGATCCCATAGTAAAAAAGTGATGTAACCAAACTATAAAAGATAAAATAGTAATAGATATTGTAGCCCATACTAGAGAAGTATAACCAAATAAAGATTTTTTAGAAAAAGTAGATACCACTTCTGAAAAAATACCAAATGCAGGAAGTATTAAAATATATACTTCTGGATGTCCCCAAATCCAAATTAAATTAATATACATCATCGCATTGCCAAAGCAATCAACAGTAAAAAAATGAAATCCACAATATCTATCTAACGTTAATAATATTAGAGTTGCTGTTAAAACAGGAAAAGAAGCAATAATTAAAATATTTGAACAAAGAGCAGTCCAAGTAAATACTGGTATTTTAAACATACTCATACCAGGAGCACGCATTTTTAAAATTGTAACTATAAAATTTATTCCACTTAATGTTGTTCCAATACCGGAAATTTGCAAACTCCAAATCCAATAATCTACACCAACACTAGGAGAATATTGCATCTCAGATAAAGGAGGGTAAGCTAACCAACCAGTTTTAGCAAATTCTCCAAATACTAAAGATAAATTAATTAATAAAGCACCACTAACAGTTAACCAAAAACTCAAATTGTTTAAAAACGGAAAAGCTACATCTCTTGCACCAATTTGTAACGGTATAACTAAATTCATCAAACCAATTATTAAAGGCATAGCAACAAAAAAAATCATAATTACACCATGCACAGTAAAAATTTGATCATAATGATGAGGTGGTAAAAAACCAGATGCCCCGTTAGAAGCAAAAACTTGCTGCATACGCATCATAATTGCATCAACAAAACCACGCAATAACATAATACATGCAAGTATAATATACATTATAGCTATTCTTTTATGATCTACAGAAGTTAACCATTCATACCACAAATACTTCCATTTACCTAATTGAGTAATTTTATAAAAAATAAAAAAACTCAATAAAAAAACAATAATACATGTTACCATAATAATAGGTTCATGATATGGTATAACATTTATTGTTAATTTACCAAACATAGTATTATTTCCTTGAAAATAATGTTACATTACATATCAATTGCTATACTAAATATTTATAACAATTTATAATCATAATATTATATAGACTTACATACTACACGTGCAAATAAATTAGGATAAATATTATTAAAATATTCTATATTATATAATATGCTAGGTTTAGAAATTGAATTAAATACGCTGATCGTATCTAAAGAATGAGAAATATGTTGTATTTTTTTAATCCATTTAGAAAAAATATCACTATTCTGTACTACTACAGTATTAAATTTCATATTTGAAAAACCATAACCATTATAATTAGAAGAAAATCCAGTATATATACCAGGAATATTAGATATTAAATTTAATTTAGTGTCCATCCCAGGCATGGCATAAATTTGACTACCTAAACTAGGAATAAAAAAAGAACTCATCACAGAATTAGAAGTGATATGAAAAATAATAGGTGTATCAACAGGTATGATTAATTCATTCACGGTAGCAATATTGTATTTAGGATATATGAATAACCATTTCCAATCTAGTGCTATAACATCAACGATAATAGGATGATTTGTAGATTGTATTTTTTTTTTAGGATCCAAAGAATGTGTAGTATTCCAAGCTAATATCCCTAAAAAAAATATTATAATAATTGGAACAATCCAAACTATCAATTCTATCTTTTTAGAATGTATAAATTGAGGATTATAAGTATTTTTCTTAGAAACGCGATAATTATAAACAAAAAATATCGTCATAAAAATAACAGGTAAAACAATTAATAACATAATTGCAAAAGCAATAAAAATTAAATTATATTGCTTAATAGATATTTCACCACTAGGATGAAAAGGAAAACTATAAAAACCACTTAATAAAAAAAAAGAAAGGAATAACATAATTTTTTCAAAAATATGTTTTTTATACATTATTTAACCTCGTAAATTTGATCTATATACGATACAATCCATAGTAATCAAGAAACATTTTAAAACGATAATATATTTTGTCATACCTAAATTTCAAAAAAAATAAAATATTTATATGATATTTAATATACTATAATATAGATAAATACAAAGTCATAAAAATTTAAAAAACAGAATATTTTTTTAAAATATATAAAATTTTATATAATAAAATAAAAATATATAATTTATTTATAAAAAATCTATAAAATAAATTTAAATATAATAAATTAAATTATATATTTATAAAATTGTAATAATATTTCTAACAATCAAATATCATATTTATATTTTAAAAAAATTATTGTATATGAAAAATAGGATAAAAAATGAAATTTATTTTAAAAACAAAAAATCAATTTGATCAAAAAATAAAATTTATTGTTCCTTTTTCAACCATTGTTGATTATAACAAAAAAGAAATTATTAAAATCAGAAAAAATAAAATAATTAATGGATTTAGAAAAAATAAAATGCCTGTTGATTTAATAAAAAGCAAATATGAAAAATTAATACAAAAAAAAGTAATAAATAAAATTATTTATAAAAATTTTAATAAGATTATCGCAGATAAAAAAATTAGTATCATTAATCAACCAAAAATCATTATTAACCAATATAAAGAAAATTATGATTTTATTTATTCTATATATTTCCAATCGATCCCAACAATTGATATTAATAAAATAAAAAATATTACAATTAAAAAACTATCTATTACAAATAATGAAACAGATTTAAAGTATTATATTGAATATATTAGAAATAATCATATTACATGGGAAGAAATACAAGATAAAATTAAAAAAAATGATAAAATTACTATAAAATATCACATAAAATACAATGAAAATAATACTCTTATAAAAACAGATAAAAAAATATTCACTTTTATTAATAATAAAAAACAAATTATCCCACAAATATACAAAAATATCATTAACAAAAAAAAGGGGGATATTTTTTTTTTAACAATTAAATTACCAAGTAATTATCCATTAATAACACTACAAAGAAAAAAAATAGAAATTAAAATACAAATTATTCAAATACAAAGAAAAAAAATAATATATTCACAAAAACAATTTATAGAATATCTAAATAAAAAATTTCAAACTACAGATATAAAAAAAATATACTTTATATTAAAAAGTAAATTAGAAGAAGAAAAAAATTACATTATTCACAAATATACAAATAATCAAATTAAAAAACAAATAATAAAATTATATAATTTAGATATACCAAAAAAAATTATAAAAAATGAAATCAAAATTATACACCAAAAATTAAATGAAAAATATAATCAGAAATACGAATATATATTTCAATTAAAATATCATAAAAATATTAATTCTACAATATATAAAAAATTCAAATTAGAATTTTTTATTACAAGTATAATTAATCATTATGATATTATTGTCACTCAAAAAGAAATACAAAAATATATTAGAAATACTCCATTCAATCACAAAAAATCTATAGTAAAGAATATATATAACATTCTATTAAACGATAAAGTAAATCAAATATTATTAAAAATATTTCAAATTAAAAAACATCCATGTACTTTTCCAAAAATCATGAAACAAATGTTTTTATAAAAAAATAAACAAGAATATACCACCATATATTACATAGGAAAAAAAATGCTATATAGTCCACATAAGAAAACTAGACAAAAAAATATTATACCGATGGTTACAGAAAAAACAGGAATTAGTGAAAAAACATATGATATATATTCTAGATTACTAAAAGAACGTATTATATTTATTACCGGAATGATAGAAGATTCTATGTCTAGCAACGTTATAGCACAAATACTATTTCTAGAATCAGAAAACCCTACAAAGGATATTTTTTTATATATTAATTCACCTGGAGGTATTATTACTTCCGGAATGGCAATTTATGACACTATGCAATTCGTCAAACCTGATATCAATACTATTTGTATTGGACAAGCTTGCTCTATGGCAGCAATTTTATTATGTTCCGGGGCCAAAAATAAAAGATTTGGATTAAAAAATGCTCAAATTATGATCCACCAACCTTTAGGTGGTTATCAAGGGCAAGCATCAGATATAGAAATACATACTAATGAAATTATAAAAACAAAAAATAAAATAAACCAAATCATAGCATTTCATACCGGAACACATATCAAAAAAATTAAACAAGATACAGAACGAGATTGTTTTTTAGATGTTCACGAAGCTATCAGTTATGGATTAATTGATTCTATTTTGTTATCTCATACAAATATATAAATTAATATCTTGTCCAAAAATTTTATACAAAAACATCATCATATTTAATATCAGACTTGTTTTACCAATTTATCATCATAAGAGAATTAAAATGATAAAAAAATCCGTTGTGTTTAAAAAAAAAAAAAATATTTGTTCATTCTGTAACAAAGACCGTTATCAAGTAAAACAAATTATATGTGGTCCATTAGTAAATATATGTAATGAATGCATTCATATATGCAACCAAATTATTAAATCAGAGGGAATATTCCAAAATGATCATGAAATACATTATTATATACCTAAACCTAAACAAATTAAAAAATATTTAGATGATTATGTCATTGGTCAAAAAAAAGCAAAAAAGGTTCTTGCGGTAGCTGTTTATAACCATTATAAAAAAGTACAATATTTAAATAATCCATATCAGGTTAATCCTATTGAGTTACAAAAAAGTAATGTATTAATGATTGGGCCAACAGGAAGTGGGAAAACATTACTAGCAGAAAAATTGGCACAATTACTTAATGTACCATTTATTATTGCTGATGCAACTTCATTAACTGAAGCAGGATACGTAGGGGATGATGTAGAAAGTATAATACAAAAACTATTACAAAAATGTAATTACAGTATACCAAGAGCAGAACAAGGAATTATATACATTGATGAAATTGATAAAATATCCAAAAAATCTCATAACATATCTATTACTAGAGATGTATCAGGAGAAGGTGTACAACAAGCATTACTAAAAATAATAGAAGGAACAGTAGCTTTAGTTCCACCCAAAGGGGGTAGAAAACACCCTCAACAAAAATGTTTAGAAATTAACACATCGAAAATATTATTTATCTGTGGAGGAACATTTTCAGGTTTAGAAAATATTATTTCTAAAAGAATAGAAAATAAATCTAAAATAGGTTTCAATTCAACGATACATAAACATAAAAAAATTCCATCCAAAACAAAAAATATTAAAAAAGTAGAATCAACGGATTTAATAAATTTTGGACTCATACCAGAATTCATAGGTAGATTACCAGTTATAGTAACTTTAGAAGAACCAGATAAAAAAATGCTAATACAGATTTTATCTGAACCAAAAAATTCGCTTATCAAACAATATCAAAAAATTTTTTCTTTAACAAGAGTATTATTAGAATTTAAAAAAGAAGCAATTAACGAAATCGCTCAACAAGCAATATCAAAAAAAATTGGAGCAAGAGGATTAAGGACAATTATAGAAGAAGTATTATTAGATATTATGTATACTATACCATCTACAAAAAATGTCAAAAAAGTAATCATTAATAAACCAACAATCCAAAAAAAAGAAAATCCACAAATTATATACCATGTTATAAAAAATATATAATTTTTAAAAAATATATAAAATTATATACAAAAAAAAGAATAGCACATCAATATAAAAATATACATAACAATGTTAAAACATTACAAATGATAAAAAATAATATTTATACACACACTAATTCAATTATAATTATTTGAAAATTAATAACATTAACCAAGAGAGTTTTATGAAACATCCATACTCTAAAATCACTACCATACCCATATTACCATTACGAAATATAGTAATATACCCCAATATAATTCTACCACTTTTTGTAGGGCGTGGAAAATCTATCAATTGTATTTATGAAGCATTAAAAAAAGATAAAAAAATTATGTTAGTAACACAAAAAAAAAAAATTATACACAAACCTACTAAAAATGAATTATTTCCCATTGGAACGGTATCAGTTATACTACAAATATTTACCTTACCTGACAAAACAATAAAGATATTAGTTAAAGGATTACAAAGGGGAAAAATTAACCAATTAGAAAAAAATAAAGACTATATTATTGCTCAAATCACTAACATGCATTCTTATGTAACGAAAAATAATGAAATATACATATTAAAAAAAATACTCATTGAAACATTTCAAAAATATATAAAATATAATAATAAAATTCCTCCAGATATGTTAGATGAAATATGCAAAATTAAAAATATCTCAAAATTATCTAATGTCATATCATCACATATCACATTATCCTTAAATGATAAACAAAAAATATTAGAAACTATTAATCTTAATAAAAGATTAGAATTTTTAACAATAGCTATAAAATCAGAAATTAATCTAATATATCTAGAAGAAAAAATTAAACAACGAATACAAGATAATATTGATAAAAATCAAAAAGAATATTATTTAAATGAACAAATAAAAGCAATCCAACATGAATTAGGGGATAATGAAAACTATTTAGATGAATATGATGTATTATATAAAAAAATTATAAAATTAAAAATGCCTACAATAGTAACTAAAAAAACACTATCAGAATTACAAAAATTGAAAATGATGTCTGCAATATCAGCAGAAGCATCAGTGATAAGAGGATATATTGATTGGATTATACAAATTCCATGGAATAAAAAAAGTAGAATTAAAAAAAATCTACATCAAGCACAAAAAATACTAGATAATGATCATTTTGGATTAAAAAAAGTAAAAAATAGAATACTAGAATATATAGCAGTACAAACAAGAACAAATAATAATAAAAGTCCTATTTTATGTTTAATTGGACCTCCTGGAGTAGGAAAAACATCATTAGGAAAATCAATAGCAAAATCTACAGGTAGAAAATACACTAGAATGGCTTTAGGGGGTATTAGAGATGAAGCTGAAATTAGAGGACATCGTAGAACATATATAGGATCCCTTCCAGGTAAAATAATGCAGAATATTATTAAAGTTGGGGTAAATAATCCACTCTTTTTACTAGATGAAATTGATAAAATGTCTAATGATATCAGAGTAGATCCTATTTCAGCATTACTAGAAGTATTGGATCCAGAACAAAACTCGCATTTTAACGATCACTATTTAGAATTAGATTATGATCTTTCAAATATCATGTTTATAGCCACAGCAAACTCTTCTAATATACCAGCACCATTACTTGATAGAATGGAAATAATATACTTACCTAGTTATACAGAAGAAGAAAAATTCCATATTGCTAATAATTATTTAAAACCAAAACAAATAAATCGACATGCATTAAAAAATGATGAAATACAAATTTCTCCATCAATAATCAAACATATTATTTATTATTATACAAAAGAAGCTGGAGTGCGAAACTTAGAAAAAGCAATAGCTAAAATATGCAGGAAAGTAGTAAAAAATATATTAACTAATCCACATATTATCAATATCACAATTGATGAAAATAATATAAAAAATTTTTTAGGAATAAAAAAGTTTAATTATAATAAAATTAGTAATAAAAAAAAAATTGGGCAAGTAATTGGTTTAGCTTGGACAGAATTGGGTGGTGAATTATTAACTATAGAATCTGTATGTGTTCCAGGTAAAGGTAAATTAATGTACACTGGTTCTCTAGGGAAAATTATGCAAGAATCCATACAAACTGCATTAACTGTTGTACGATCATACTCTAAAAAATTAGGAATACAAGATAATTTTTATGAAAAATATGATATACATATTCACATTCCAGAAGGTTCCACACCTAAAGACGGGCCTAGCGCTGGAATTGCAATATGTACTGCTATCGTCTCTTCTTTAACAAATAATCCAGTTCGATCTAATCTAGCTATGACTGGAGAAATAACACTAAATGGTAATATTTTAACGATAGGTGGGATAAGGGAAAAGTTATTAGCAGCACATAGAGGAAAAATAAAAACAATACTCATACCCGAAAATAATAAATATAATCTAAAAGATATACCTAATAAAATAATAAATCAATTAATTATACATCCCATCAAACATATTGAAGAAGTATTAAAATTATCATTATATAATCCACCATTTATTATATAAATATATTAATATTTATAATATCTAGCTGGATATAAATATTTTTATAAATCCAGCCTATAAAATAATTTATTAAATATACATATTTTCTCAAAATAGATATGAAATATTAATATACAAATTTTCTAATATTAAAAATATTTCACAACTAAATATATATTTTAAAAAAATTATATAAAATATATTATATACTGAAAATTTATCAATAGGATGATTCGTGCAATTATTTAAACAAATTAGTTGGTATTTTGTTAAAGAGTGGAAACGTTACCTTGGATCGATGATTATATTAATCATAATAGCAATTTTGCAACTTTTACCACCTAAATTAGTTGGTATTTTAGTTGATTGTATTATCAATAAAAAACAATACGGAAATAATTTATTTCTATGGATTCTATTAATATTCTTAACATCAATTATCATATATATTTTACGGTATATCTGGAGAGTATTACTGTTTGGAGCAGCATATAAGTTAGCTATACAATTACGCATTAAGTTATATTCATATCTAAGTAAAAAAAATTCAACATTTTATTTAAAATATCGTACTGGTGATTTAATGGCTAGAGCGACTAATGATGTTGATAAAGTGGTTTTTGCTGCAGGAGAAGGAGTATTAACACTTATAGATTCAATTATTACAGGATGCTCAGTATTTACTGTGATGATTACACAAATTAATTGGAAACTAACAATTATATCATTATTACCTATGCCTATTATGGCTATTTTAATAACACAGTGTGGTAAAAAATTGTATATTGCATTTAAAGAAGCACAAAAAAATTTTTCTGACCTCAATAATCAAACACAAGAAAGTTTAAAAAATATTTATGTAATAAAAGGATTTGGATTAGAAAAATATGAAATCAAAAAATTTAAAAAAATAGCAAAAGAAACTAGTAAAAAAAACATAGTCGTTTCTAAAATAGATGCACAATTTGAACCTATTATATATTGTTCTATCATACTATCAAATTTATTAGCAATTTCTAGCGGTAGTTATTTAGTATGGAATAAATATATTACGATTGGGCAACTCACAAGTTTCATCATGTATCTTAGTCTTATGGTTTGGCCTATGTTATCTTTATCATGGATGTTCAATATAGTAGAAAGAGGAGGTGCAGCCTGGAATAGAATTCAACAAATTATAAATTACGATTTATGTTTAGAAGAAGGTAAAGAACGTATACAAGAACCATTTAAATCATTAAATATTAACATATCAAAATTTTTTTACCCAAAAAAAAAAATAACAACCTTAAAAAATATTTTTATTACTATTCAAGCAAATGAAATAATTGGAATTTGTGGCCCAACCGGAGGGGGAAAAAGTACGTTACTACATTTAATTCAAAAAAAATTTGATGTCACAAAAGGAACAATACTATATAATACATCTTCTATATATAATTTTACAACTAAAGAATGGAGAAAAAAATTATCGATTGTTAATCAAACTACTTTTTTATTTTCAGATACCATAGCAAATAATATCTCTCTAGGAGACAAAAAATATACACAAAAACAAATAGAATATGTATGTCATTTAAGTTGTATACACGAAGAAATATTATCCCTACCTCAAGGATATCAAAGTAAAATAGGAGAAAAAGGTATTATATTATCAGGAGGACAAAAACAAAGAATTGCACTTGCTCGAGCTTTAATAACTAATGCAGAAATATTAATATTAGATAATTCATTATCTGCCATAGATATTATTACACAAAATAAAATATTACAAAACATAAAATTATGGAAACAAAACAAACACACAATAATTATCTTATCACACGAATTGTTTATATTAAAAAATTCAGATAACATTTTTATCATAAAAAATGGATCTATTGAAAACTATGGTAAACATAATGAATTAATAAAACAAAAAAACTGGTATAGTAAAATGTATAATTTTCAACAAAATCATAAAATTATGTCAATAAAATTTTCGAAATAAGGAAAAAAAATAATATATGACTAATTTTATACATGGTTGGCCAACATTACATCGTTTATTACGATATAGTTATTATTGGAAAAAAACAATATTTTTATCTTTTATTATATTATTTATTGCATCTCTATCAGAAATATTAGGACCAGTATTAATTAGTTATTTTATTAATACTATTTTAACAAAACATAATTTAAATAAAAAATTAATTTTATGCTTATTAATTAGTTATGTAATCTTACAAAATCTATCTATAGCTTTAAATTATATACAAATGTTAATGTTTAATAAAACAGCTATTAAAATAATTCAAAAATTAAGAATGGAAGCTATATCCGCAACATTACTACAACCATTATATAATTTTCAAGTGCAATCTACTGGTACCATGATATCTATTATTACTAATGATACAGAAGTAATTAAAGAATTATACGATACTGTACTAACTACTATATTTAAAAGTATATCTTTAATATTTATTATGTTAATAACTATGTTTATTTTAAATTGGAAAATGGCAATAATATCTACTATATTATTTCCTTTAGTAATGACAGTGATGTTTATTTACCAATATTATAGTGCTCCAATATTAAGAAAAATGAGATCATATTTAGCAAAAATTAATCAATCATTTAATGAAATTATTAATGGAATATTTATTATTCAACAATTTTCTCAAGAAAATAGATTTAAAAAATTTATACAGAAAACTAGCCAATTACATTATTCATCGAAAATGAAATCTCTAAAATTAGACGGTATTTTATTAAGACCATTAATCAGTTTCTTTTCATCTTTTATATTATGTTGTTTAATGATATTGTTTATCCTATCTCCACTTGGTTCTATTTCAGTTGGAACATTATATGCATTTATTAGTTATTTAAATAGATTAAATGAACCACTAATTACTATTACAGCACAACAATACCTTTTACAGCAATCAATTGTAGCTGGAGAAAGAATATTTAATACTATAGATTCAAAAAAACAAAAATATGGTACAGACATTATACCACTTAAGACAGGTAATATTAAAATTCATAACTTATATTTTTCATATGAAAAAATTAAATGTAATATTCTAAAAAATATTAATTTAATTATTCCATCAAACAGTTTTATTTCACTAATAGGACATACAGGCAGTGGAAAAAGTACATTAATTAATTTATTAATGGGTTATTATCCAATTAAAAAAGGAACAATATATATTGATGATAGACTTATACATGAATTAAGTTACAAAGTATTACGTACAGGAATATATATGGTACAACAAGAACCTGTTATATTTACTGGAACTATTTTATCAAACATTACTCTTGGTAAATCCATATGTGAATATAAAATATGGAAAATATTAAAAACTGTACAATTATATGATTTTGTTCAAACACTACCAAAAAAATTAAAAACAAAAATTAAAGAAAATGGTAATAATTTATCATTAGGACAAAAACAATTGTTATCTATTGCAAGAATTTTAACATTAAAACCAAAGATTTTAATACTAGACGAAGCAACAGCAAATATAGATTTTGAAACAGAACAAATAATACAAAAAACATTATTATCTATTAAAAAATATTCTACTTTGATTGTTATTGCTCATAGATTATCAACTATTATTAAATCTGATAAAATAATAGTATTAGATAAAGGTAAAATTATAGAATCCGGTAATCATAAACAATTAATAAAACAAAAAGGATTATATTACAAAATGTATAATATTATATAATTATAAAAAGCTTTGTAGAAGTATTAATACCTGTTTTCATGAAATTTAGTTGCTTCCTTCCAGACCTGGCTAATTAATTAAATTACTTACAGCACTAAACTCCTAACAAAGCTTTTTATGTACAATATATATTATATATCTCATATGTAAAAAATTCAAACACATTTATTATCTTATTAGATATTAGAAATATATTCTGTTATTTATATATTATATACTATTAATTTAATTAAATAAATATATTTTAAAATATGCACTATAAAATTTTAGCAACAAAATGGAGACCAAAATCTTTTATAGAAGTAATTGGTCAAAAACATATAATCAATGCTATATCAAATAGTTTTAAAAATAATAAAATACATCAATCTTGGATATTATCAGGATCAAGAGGAACTGGAAAAACTACTGTAGCTAGATTGTTAGCAAAAAGTTTAAATTGTCACAATATATCTAATATGTATTCTTGTAATACATGTTTAAATTGTAAAAATATAGAAAAAAAATGTTTTCCAGATTTAATAGAAATAGACGCTGCCTCTAAAACAAAAGTAGAAGACATTAAAGAATTATTAGAAACAATAAAATATCCACCAATGTATGGAAAATTTAAAATATATTTAATTGATGAAATACATATGCTCTCTAAAAATAGTTTTAATGCATTATTAAAAGTACTAGAGGAACCTCCAAAATACATTAAATTTATTTTAATAACAACAGAGATTTATAAAATACCTAAAACTATAATATCACGTTGTATATATTTTAATTTTCAAAAAATACCTTCTAAAAATATTCGAATATGTTTAAAAAATATTTTCAAAGCAGAAAAAATTCATGCTGAAGAAACAGTATTAAATATCTTAGCAAAACAATCAAAAGGTAGTATGAGAGATGCGTTAAATTTAACAGAAAAAGCTATAATGATAGATCCCAAAATTATTCGAACATCGAGTATATTACAAATGTTTGGATTAATTCACACTAAACAAATATTAAAAGTAATACTATCTATAATAAAAAAAAATACAATAGAATTAATGTCTTTATTACATGAAATGTATGATGCCAATATAAAATCAGATCAGATTTTAATCGAAATATTAAAAATATTATATAAAATATCTATATTAAAAAATATACCATATACTAAACAATATAAAGAAAAATCTAATTATAAAAAAAAAATATATACATTATCCAAACAAATCCATTATAAAAAATTAAAAAATTATTACAAAATAATATTAAAAGGAAGAAAAGAAATATCCTTAGCTCCCAACAAAAAAATAGGGTTAGAAATGACTTTATTACATTTAATACATTATACAAATAATCCAAACAATACAAAAAAACGATAAATACATATTTAATTAATAAATGTATAATATAATAAATAATATTCATATAAATATATAATAATATAAAATATATAAATGATATAATCTATTATTAATTTCATCTATAAATTATATAATAATGAAAGGATTAAGTGATATGTTAGATAAAAATAATATGATGAAATTTATGGAACAAGCACAAGAAATACAAAAAAAAATGCAGAATATAAAAAAAGAAATTTCTAAAATGCAAATTAAAGGAGAATCAGGTGCAGGTTTAGTACAAATTACTGTTAACGGAAACAATAATTGTATTAAAACAAATATAGACCCTAGTCTATTAAATATAAAACAAAAAGAAATTTTAGAAGATTTAATTACCGCAGCATTCAATTCTGCTTTACAAAAAATTAATGAAGAAAAAAAAAATAAAATGTATCAATTTACTCCAGAATCAAATTTCCCTAACACAATAAATCCATTTATATAATATACTGACAACATAATAAGGTACATTATGGAAAATAATAAAAAAGAAAAACATATTTTTCAATCTGAAACTAAAGAAATATTAAAGTTAATGATACATTCTTTATATTCCAATAAAGAAATATTTATTAGGGAATTAATATCTAATGCATCTGATGCTATTGATAAAATGAAATTTAAATTTTTATCCCCAAAAAATTCTAATATACCGTATAGAAATATGTTAATTAAAATTTACATAGATAAAAAAGAAAACAAAATAACTATTTCTGATAACGGTATTGGAATGACAAAAAAAGAAATAATAAAAAATTTAGGAACAATTGCACATTCTGGAACAAAAAAATTTCTTCAATCATTAGATAATAAAACAATCAATGATAATGCATTAATAGGAAAATTTGGAGTAGGATTTTATTCATCTTTTATAGTATCTAATAAAGTAATTGTTAAAACTAGATATTATAAAGAAATCAATGAAAATAATGGAATTATGTGGGAATCAGAAGGAAAAGGTGAATATTTCATTACTAATATAAATAAACCAGAATATGGAACAGATATTGAAATATACTTAAAAAAAGAAGAAAATATATTTTTAGAAAATTGGAAAATACGTGATATTATAAAAAAATATTCAGATCATATCGATGTTCCTATCGAAATACAAGAATATGATTCAACAAAAAATATTTTTCATTGGAAAAAAATTAATAAAGCAAAATCATTATGGACAATTAAAAAATCTGAAATAAAAAAAGAAGAATATAAAAAATTTTACACATATATTACACAAGATAATAATCCTCCTCTAACATGGATCCATAACCAAATTGAAGGAACACAACAATATACCAGTCTATTATATATTCCTAGTAAATCTAATTGGAATATATGGGATCGTGAAAATGAAAAAAAAGGATTAAAATTATATATCAAAAAAACATATATTATGGATAATGCAAATCAATTCTTACCTAACTATTTAAGATTTGTAAAAGGTATTATAGATACTAATAACTTACCACTGAATATTTCTAGAGAGATGCTACAAGAAAATCATGTTACTAAAGTATTAAAAAAATCATTAACCAAAAAAGTATTAACATTAATTAAAAAATTATCTATAAATCATGTTAAAAAATATAAAATATTTTGGAAAGAGTTTGGATTAATATTAAAAGAGGGGTTATCAGAAGATATATCTAACAAAAATAAAATTGCTGATTTATTAAGATTTACCTCAATACAATGTTCTTCTCAAGAAGAAACATTATCTTTAGAACAATATATAAATAATATGCATAAAAAACAAAATAAAATATATTACATTACTGCAGATAATTATGAATCAGGGAATACTAGTCCTCATTTAGAAATATTTCGAAAAAAAAATATTAATGTATTAATATTACATAATAAAATTGACGAATGGATGATGAATCACTTAACAGAGTTTCAAAATAAACAATTTCAATCTATTAATAAATCAGACAACGAATTAGAAAAAATATTTCATAAACCAAGTAATGCAGATACAATCGAAAATAATATGAAAGCATTTTTACAAAAAGTGCAAAATACTCTACAAAATAAAGTACAATCTGTAAAATTAAGTTATAGATTAATAGATACACCTGTTGTTTTACTTTTAGATAAAAATAGCATGAGTACGCAAATGTCTAAATTGTTTATGGCTGCCGGACAAAATATACCAGAAACAAAATATATATTAGAAATTAATCCAAATCACGATCTAATAAAAAAAATTGTTACAATACAAGAAGAAGAAAAAATAAAAACATGGATTAATATTTTATTTGATCAAGCTTTATTATCCGAAAGAGGTTCTTTAGATAATCCTAATGAATTTATACAAAATATCAATAAATTTTTATTAATAAAATAAATTAATATAAATTATAAATAATATAAATTTTATTACGCTCTATAGGATTCGAACCTATGACCTACGGCTTAGAAGGCCGTTGCTCTATCCAACTGAGCTAAGAGCGCAAATTAAATGTTTACAACATATTAATAAAATTTAATTATACTATATAATTCTATTAAAATCTAGTAAATAAAATAATATAAGGAAAATAAAATATTTCACATGTTATCTAAAATAATTGATGGTAAAAAAATTGCAAAAAATATAATTCATAATATAAAAAATAAAGTGCATAATATAATAAAAAAAGGTCATAGACCCCCTGGATTAGCAGTAATTTGGGTTGGAAAAAACAAATCTTCTCAATTATATATTCAGAAAAAACAGATAGCTTGTAATAAAGTAGGTTATATTTTTAAAACATGGCATTTTCAAGAAGGAACTGATATATTTAAAATAATTAAATTAATTAAAATATTAAATAAAGATAAAAATTACGACGGAATTTTAATACAATTACCACTACCTAAATATATTGAAGCTAATCAAATTATAGAATCTATTCACCCAAAAAAAGATGTTGACGGATTTCATCCTTATAATATAGGTTGTTTAGTGCAAAAAATACCTAAATTAAGACCATGTACTCCAAAAGGAATAATAACTCTTTTAGAAAAATATAATATTAATTTAAAAGGGTTAAATACAACTGTTATTGGCGCTTCTAATATCGTAGGGAGACCTATGGCGTTAGAATTGCTATTATCTGGATGTACAACTACTATTACTCATCGATTTACCAAAAATTTAAAAGAACATATAAAAAAATCTGATTTAATTGTAATAGGAATTGGAAAACCAAATTTTTTACATCAAAAAAATATTAAAAATGGAACTATTATTATTGATGTTGGTATAAATACCTTACCCAATGAAAAAAAAATAGTTGGTGATGTTGATTTTTATTCTGTATACCCTAAAGTATCATACATTACTCCTGTTCCTGGAGGAGTGGGACCTATGACAGTAGCTTCTTTGTTAGAGAATACATTAGAAGCATACGAAAAAAAACATCAATATGAAGATTAAAAAATAAAATATAATTTATCAATTATATATCAAAATAATTAAAAATTTTTATAAAAAATTACGTAAAAAATCAATTGGATTTTGCTTAAGTAAACCAATAGAATTAGATAAAAATTTTAATTGATGCATTAATTTAATGGAATGATTTTTTTTACCTGCTTTCAATAAAATATTTATCTCTTTGCATAATTCAAATAAAATAGATATAGCTTTAGGTGTATTAAAATCATCATTCATAGCATCATAAAAACGAGTACAAAAAAAACTATTATGAACTTGAAATTTAGAAATAAATGGATTAGTATCACTAATATATTGACTTAAAACAAGATATAGTCTTTTTAATCCCAAACTATTTTGAATTAAATTATTTTGATTATATAATAATGGTTTACGATAATGTGTACATAAAAAAAAAAACCGTATTATTTCGCTATTATATTTCTTTAACAAGGAATTCAAATATATAGTATTATTTAAAGATTTAGACATTTTTTTATTATTTACTAATAAAGAACCAACATGAATCCAATAATTACCATAACTAGAATTATATAAACAATTAGATTGTGCTTTTTCATTTTCATGATGAGGAAATAATAAATCTGAACCTCCTCCATGAATATCAAGATGCTTTCCAAAAAAAGCATGATTAATAGCAGAACATTCTATATGCCAACCTGGTCTCCCTGGTCCCCAAGGAGAAGTCCAGTGGGGTTGATTAGATAATTTTACTTTTTTCCATAAAACAAAATCATATTCTAATTTTTTAGAATGATTGAAATTATTACTTTTTAATTTACTTAACAATTGTTTAGAAAGATTTCCATAATTTCTATAACTTAATACAGAAAAAACAACATCTCCATTACTAGAAATATATGCATTTTTATTATGTAACAATTTTTTTATTATGTAAATAATATAATTTATATAATGAGTAATACGAGGTTCAAATGTAGGTTTTATTAAACCTAAATTAGAAAAATCCATATGCATAGAATAAATCATACGAACCGTTAAATCAAATATACTTTCTTTATTCAATTCAGATCTTTTTATTATTTTATCATCAATATCAGTTATATTACGTACATAATTCACTTTATATTTTTGATGTTTTAAATACCTAATGATCATATCAAACACAGTAAAAGTTCTAGCATGTCCTATATGACAATGATCATATACTGTAACTCCACATACATACATATTTACTATATTCAAAAAAATAGTATTAAAATATTCTTTTTTTTTAGTAATAGTATTAAATATTTTTAACATTATTATCTCTTGTAAACAAATTATAACAAAATAATATCATACAAAATACATAAAATGTTAATATATATTGTTGAAATACAAATTTTACCACAGAACGATGATATAATATCCGACCTGTGGCAAATATAATGTTAATTAATTGATAAGCATTTTTATGTTAACACAAGAGTTACAAACTAACAACATTAGCTGCAGAAGGGCCTTTTGCACCTTCAGTAATTTCAAATTCAACACTTTGTCCTTCTGATAATGTTTTAAATCCATTACTTTGAATCGCTGAAAAGTGCACAAAAACATCTTTACTACCATCTTCTGGAGTAATAAATCCAAAACCTTTGGACTCATTAAACCATTTAACATTACCTTTAATCTTAGACATCTAAATTACCTTACATAAATAAACAAATACGTATTTTTGATACAAAAAAAACAAACAACATTAATTCGATAAATAATCACAATAAAATATATGTAACAATATTAAATAAATAATATGATCTTAATAAAAAATATATAAATAATTATATTATTATTATAATATTTATCAAATATACTTATATGTAATCTAATAACAAAACATTAAAAAGATAAATATACAATATATTAACATTTATATATCCTGGCAATGACCTACTCTCACACAAGGAAACCTTGTAATACCATCGGCGTTATAATATTTCACTTCTGAGTTCGAAATGGGATCAGGTGGTACCATTACACTATTATTACCAGGAAATATAAAAATAGTTTATAACAATGTTTAAATGAAAATTAATAAAAATCAACTATGGAATTATAAATCAAGACTCTCGGGTCATTAGTACTGGTTAGCTCAACATATCGCTATGCTTACACATCCAGCCTATCAACGTTGTAGTCTTCAACGGCCCTTCAGTAAACTTATGTTTCAGGGAAGACTCATCTTGGGGCAAGTTTCGTGCTTAGATGCTTTCAGCTCTTATCTCTCCCGCATTTAGCTACCGGGCAATGCCATTGGCATGACAACCCGAACACCAGTGATGCGTCCACTTCGGTCCTCTCGTACTAGAAGTAGCCCCCCTCAATCTTCCTACGCCCACGGCAGATAGGGACCGAACTGTCTCACGACGTTCTAAACCCAGCTCGCGTACCACTTTAAATGGCGAACAGCCATACCCTTGGGACCTGCTTCAGCCCCAGGATGTGATGAGCCGACATCGAGGTGCCAAACACCGCCGTCGATATGAACTCTTGGGCGGTATTAGCCTGTTATCCCCGGAGTACCTTTTATTTGTTGAGCGATGGCCCTTCCATACAGAACCACCGGATCACTAAGACCTGCTTTCGCATCTGCTCGCGTCATCACGCTCGCAGTTAAACTGGCTTATGCCTTTGCACTAACCTCACGATTTCCGACCGTGATTAGCCAATCTTTGTGCTCCTCCGTTACTCTTTGGGAGGAGACCGCCCCAGTCAAACTACCCACCAGACACTGTCTCTATATCGGATAACGATATTAGGTTAGAATATCAAAGTTTAAAGAGTGGTATTTCACTTTTTGATTCCATTAAACCTGGCGATTTAACTTCATTATCTCCCACCTATTCTACACATTAAAATTCAACACTCAATGTCAAGCTATAGTAAAGGTTCACGGGGTCTTTCCGTCTTGCCGCGGGTACACTGCATCTTCACAGCAATTTCAATTTCACTGAGTCCCAGGTGGAGACAGCCTAGCCATCATTACGCCATTCGTGCAGGTCGGAACTTACCCGACAAGGAATTTCGCTACCTTAGGACCGTTATAGTTACGGCCGCCGTTTACCGGGGCTTCAATCCAAAGCTTTAAGTTGCCTTTGACCTCTTCAATTAACCTTCCGGCACCGGGCAGGCGTCACACCGTATACGTCCACTTTCGTGTTTGCACAGTGCTGTGTTTTTAATAAACAGTTGCAGCTAGCTGGTATCTTAGACTGAATTCAGCTCAAAGAGCAAGTCTTATCACTTACAATCAGTGTGCCTTCTCCCGAAGTTACGGCACCATTTTGCCTAGTTCCTTCACCTGGGTTCTCTCAAGCGCCTTAGTATACTCTACCTGACTACCTGTGTCGGTTTGGGGTACGATTTAAAATTTACATAAGTTTAGAGGATTTTCTTGGAAGTGTGGTATCAATTACTTCACTACCATAGCAGTTCGTCATCACGCCTCAACTTAAAAATAACCGGATTTGCCTAGTTATTATATCTACGCGCTTAAACCAGGATAACCGTCACCTGGATAATCTAACCTACTTCGTCTCCCCAATCACAGTAAAATTAAGCACAGGAATATTAACCTGTTTCCCATCGATTACGCCTTTCGGCCTCACCTTAGGGGTCGGCTTACCCTGCCCCGATTATCGTTGGACAGGAAACCTTAGTCTTTCGGCGAGCAGGTTTTTCACCTGCTTTATCGTTACTCATGTCAGCATTCGCACTTCTGATACCTCCAGAATACTTTACAATATTCCTTCGCAGGCTTACAGAACGCTCCTCTACCCAATAAAATAAATTTATTGTCACAGCTTCGGTATATAGTTTGAGCCCCGTTAAATCTTACGCGCAGGGTGACTTGACTAGTGAGCTATTACGCTTTCTTTAAATGATGGCTGCTTCTAAGCCAACATCCTAGTTGTCTAGGACTCCCCACAACGTTTCCCACTTAACTATAATTTTGGGACCTTAGCTGGTGATCTGGGTTGTTTCCCTTTCCACAACGAACGTTAGCACCCGCTGTGTGTCTCCCGTGATAACATTCTATGGTATTCGGAGTTTGCATCGGATTGGTAAGCCAGTATGACCCCCTAGCCGAAACAGTGCTCTACCCCCATAGATGAATTCACGAGGCGCTACCTAAATAGCTTTCGAGGAGAACCAGCTATCTCCCGGTTTGATTGGCCTTTCACCCCTAGCCATAGGTCATCCGCTGATTTTTCAACATCAGTCGGTTCGGTCCTCCAGTCGGTTTTACCCGACCTTCAACCTGCCCGTGGCTAGATCACCGGGTTTCGGGTCTGTATCCTGCAACTTTACGCCCATTTAAGACTCGGTTTCCCTACGGCTCCCTTATACAGTTAACCTTGCTACAGAATACAAGTCGCTGACCCATTATACAAAAGGTACGCAGTCACCTGATAAAATAGGCTCCTACTGCTTGTACGTATATGGTTTCAGGATCTATTTCACTCCCCTAACAGGGGTTCTTTTCACCTTTCCCTTACGGTACTAGTTCACTATCGGTCAATCAGGAGTATTTAGCCTTGGAGGATGGTCCCCCCATCTTCAAACAAGATTTCTCGTGTCCCGTTCTACTTTTTGAGTACACTACATGATTTTTTTTGTATACTGGGCTATCACCGTGTATCGCTATTTTTTCCAAAATATTCTACTAAAAATCATATAGATTATAACTCTAGGCTATTCCCTTTTCGTTCGCCACTACTACGGGAATCTCAATTGATTTCTTTTCCTCAAGATACTTAGATGTTTCAGTTCTCTTGGTTAGCTTTATTAACCTATTTATTGAGTTAATAATGACATATATAATATGTCGGGTTTCCCCATTCGGACACCATCGGATATAACGCTTCTTATCAGCTTACCGACAATTTTCGTAGATTAGTACGTCCTTCATCGCCTCTGATTGCCAAGGCATCCACCATATACGCTTATTTACTTGAATTTATAACCCATAGCTGTTTTTTATTAATTTTATATTTTAAAAGAGCAATTTAATTTTTATTTTTTTTATTATTAAAATATTATCTTAAATTCAATAGAAAAAAAATAAAAACTAAAATATGACTACAAATATAATAACATAATATTTTATTTTTGCATATATATTTTTTTATTTTAATTTGTCCCCTAGGAGATTTGAACCCCTGTTGCCGCCGTGAAAGGGCGATGTCCTAGACCTCTAGACGAAGGGGACAAGTATAATTACAATATAAATTAACTTAAAAAGTATATTATGTCAATACAATATATAATTGTTACAGATTTCAAAAAAAAAGTCAATATTTTTATTACATAAATGATAAATATATATAAATATATTAAATAAAATACTTTTTACTTTCATTTAATATATTAATAACGGGATTAATTTCAGGAAAAATATTACTCCAATAATAAAAAGAATAAGCAGCTTGACTAACTAACATACCAATACCATCAGAATAATATATTGCCCCATTATCTATACACCAAGATAAAAAAGGTGTAATATTATCACCATAATTTAAATCATAAAAAAAAGTTTTTGAAGGATAAAAAACAACATTAGAAATAAAAAAATCATCTTTTCCTTCTACATTCCTAGCAGTAGCATTAATCACTAGATGATAATTTATTTTTTTTAAGTGCACAATATCAATTGCTTTAATTGGACCAAGATGATTAAAAAATAATTCTAATTTTTTCGCATTTATAAAATTTCTATTTACTATATCAATAGTACAATTTAAATTTAATAAATTTGGAATAATACCTCTAGCTGCTCCACCAGAACCAATTAATAAAATATTATAATTTGGATAAATACAATTTAGTCTTTTTAAATCATAAACCAAACCCATACCATCTGTATTATCTCCAATAATTTCATTTTTTTTATTTTTTTTTAAAAAATTAACTGAATTACATAACTTAGCACGATTAGTTAATATGACTGGTGATTGGCAAACAAGTTCTTTAAATGGTACAGTAACATTTGCTCCTTTCCCATCAGTATAAAAAAAATTACACATCTTGCTAAAAAAATTATCTTTTGTTACATTACATATACCATAATCAACAATAAAATCTGTCTGATAAGAAAATAAACTATAAATCACTGGTGATTTAGAATATAACACTGATTCACCAAATAATAAATAATTATATTTTTTTTTACTAATCATTCCTAATAAATTCTCCATTCATAATATTAAAAATCCTTGAAGGATATAAATTCTTACCTAAAGATCCATATAATAATGGAATATTTAAACCAAAATACTTAAATAAATATTTTTTTTTGGTTAGTGAAGGCATCCCAGAAATATTAGCACTAGTAGAAACAATTGGTTTACTAAAATACTCACATAATTTTTTAACTAATGGATGTTTCGTAATTCGTACGGCAATTAAACCAGAATTACCAGTAATTAATTTTGAAACATTAAATTTTGCAGGTACTAAAAAAGTAATACATTCAGGCCAATTACAACACATTAACTTTTTATGAAAAGATAATATTTTATCAGAATTAATATAAGGAAGTAAATAATTATATTGAGAAGCAATTAATATTACACCTTTATTAATATTTCTATTTTTTAATTTAAATAATTTAGTAATTACACTATCATTATCTGGATTACAACCGAAACCAAATACCGATTCTGTAGGATAAATAATTATTTTATTAGCATGTAACATTTTTATACAATATATAAAAGAAAAATTATTACTATATTTAATTAGCATATTAAAAATCACTTTAATATAATATCTTAAAAATGAAAAAAAACTATTTATTGTTAAAATTATATATATACATTTATAATATTAATATATAAAAAATATTTTAAAGATTATGGAAAATTTCAAAATATTAAAATATCCAGATCAAAGATTACGTAAAATTGCCCAACCAGTCCAAATTATCAATGATAAAATAAAAAAAATTATAAACAAAATGTTTCATACTATGTACCAAAATAACGGTATTGGACTTGCTGCAACTCAAGTTAATATACATTTAAGAATTATTGTAATAGATATTATGAAAGAAAAAAATAATCCTATCGTTTTAATTAATCCTAAAACCATTCAAAAATTCGAAAATATTAGTATGGAAGAAGGATGTTTATCGTTACCAGGGGTAAATAAAATAATCAACAGATCAAAAAATATAGAAGTACATGCTTTAAATGAAAATAATCAAAAAATAAAAATATATGCTACATCATTACTGGCAATATGTATACAACATGAAATGGATCATCTAAGTGGGAAATTATTAATTGACTATTAAAAAAAATCTTATATTACATAATATACATAAAACTAACCAATCATGCAATATTATTTTTGCAGGTACACCACAATTTGCTTCTTATATTTTAAATAAATTAATATACTCCCAACATAAAATTAAATTAGTTATTACGAAACCAGATCAAAAACAAGGGAGAGGAAAAAAAATTCTTTTTTCCGCAGTTAAACAAACAGCTCAAAATAATAATATTTCAATTACTCAGCCCAAAACATTATATACAAAAAAAAATTATTTAAAATTAATATCTGTACAAGCAGATGTAATGATTGTGGTAGCATATGGATTATTAATACCAACATTTATATTAAAACTATTTCCTATGGGTTGTATAAATATACACGCATCACTATTACCAGAATTAAGAGGAGCTGCTCCAATACAATGGGCTATTTTAAATAACTACAAATATACTGGTATTTCCACCATACAAATGAATGAAAAAATCGATTCTGGATACATCATACACCAAAACTCCTGCTACATCAATAAAAATGATACAACTATTAATTTAACTAAAAAATTATGTAAAATTAGTTTACATACTATATTAGTTACTTTAAAAAAAATGCATTATAAATATTATATACCAAAAAAACAAAATGAAAAAAAAGTAACATATGCTCCAAAAATCAACAAATTAATGGGGAAAATAATATTTTGTCAACATGCAAAAAAAATAGAACAGATGACAAGAGCATTTTCCCCATGGCCTGGAACATATATTATAGTTAATAATCAAAAAATAAAAATTCATAAAGTGAAAATCATTAAAAAAAAAAAAAAATATAAAATAGGACAAATTATTAAAATCAATAATCAAGGAATACAAATTCAAACAAAAAAAAATATAATACAAATTACAAAAATTCAAATCCCTGGAAAAAAAATAATAAAAATATCTGATTTTATAATATCTAATCAAAATATATTTTTTATAAATAACATATTAATATAAAATATTTTCTATAAAATATTTTAAATAAAATTTATTTTTTTTGCATATTGGCTCTATTCGTGAACTGTATATAAGCAATTGATGATTTATCACCTGATCTAAAACCACATTTAAAAATCTGCGTATATCCCCCCGTATAATGTAAAAAATGGGGACCAAGATCATTAAATAATTTGGATATAATAAAATTATCTTTAATTCTACTAAAAATTAATCTTCTATTAGCGATATTATCTATTTTAGCAATTGTAATGATTGGTTCAATAATCATACGTAACTCTTTTGCTTTTGATAAAGTAGTTTTAATGATCTCATATCGTACCAAAGAAGAAATCATATTACTAAACATAGCATATAAATGACTAGAATTGCGATTTAAAGATCTACCGCTTTTTCTATGTCTCATAATAAACCTCTATTTAAAATATTTTCAAGTTTTTATCAATTATTATTCATTATATAAATGTTTCGGAGGCCACTCATCTAAACGCATACCTAATGATAAATCTTTAGAAGCTAATAAATCTTTAATTTCATTTAAAGATTTTCGACCCAAGTTAGGTGTTTTTAATAATTCTACTTCAGTACATTGAACTAAATCACCTATATAATGTATGCTCTCTGCTTTTAAACAATTAGCCGACCTTACAGTTAATTCTAAATCATCTACAGAACATAATAAAATAGGTGGAAATTTAGGTTTTATCTCTTTTTGTTCTGGTTCAATAGTATCATGTAAATCTACAAATGATTCTAATTGACTAGATAAAATAGTAGCAGCGGCACGAATTGCTTCTTCTGGATCCATTGTACCATTTGTTTCAATTTCCAAAATCAATTTATCTAAATCTGTTCTTTGTGCAACTCTCACTGATTCTACTAAATAAGATACTCTTTCAACAGGACTATAACAAGAATCTAATGATATATATCCAATTTCTTTATTATCTTTATTAGAAGATATTCTAGAAGCAGCAGTGATATATCCTACTCCACGTTCCACTTTAATTTTCATTTCAATAGAAGCAGAAGGATCATTTAAATGACAAATTACATGTTTAGGGTTCATAATTTCAACACTATTATCATGTAAAATATCACCAGCATATACTATGCCAGGACCTGATTTGTTTAAACTTAAAACAACATGATCTTTATTATATAATTGTATAGCTAACTCTTTTAAATGTAATAATATTGTTAAAATATCTTCTTGTATACCATCTTTACAACTATATTCATGCAAAATACCTTTGATTTTTACTGCAGTAACAGCATAACCCGGGATAGAAGAAATTAAAATTCTTCTTAATGCATTTCCTATAGTATGACCAAACCCTCTTTCTAAAGGTTCTAAAATGATCTTAACATGATTTGTTTCAAGTTGTTCAATATGCACTATTTTAGGTTTTAAAAATATTTTCCTGTAGTTTTTCACAATATTATTTTCCAAGAATAAATTAATATTTTATTTTGAATACAGTCCAACAATTAAATGTTCATTAATATCTAATGATACATCAGAACGTTCTGGAACCCTAACAATTTTACCAGATAATTTATCTTTATATACTTCTAACCAAGTAGGTCTTTCTCTTTGTTCTGATAATTCTAAAGCATATTTAATTCTAAATTGATTTTTAAATTTTTCTCTAATTTGAATATAATCACCAGTAGAAACTTGATAAGAAGCAATATTAACAACTCGATTATTTACTATAATAACTTTATGATTAACAATTTGTCTCGATTCTGATCGTGTTGCACCAAAACCCATTCTATATATAACATTATCTAAACGACTTTCTAATAATTTTAATAAATTCTCTCCCGTACTCCCTTTTAATTTACGTGCTAACTTATAATAATTACGAAATTGTTTTTCTAAAATACCATATAATCTACGCACTTTTTGTTTCTCACGTAATTGTATAGCATATTCAGATAATCTAGACCTTTTAGATCTTTTTGGACCAGGTAATTGATTAATTTTACATTTTGATTCAATAGAACGATATCCTGATTTTAAAAATAAATCAGTATTTTCTCTACGACTTAATTTTAATTTAGGTCCTAAATATTTAGCCATGATTTTCTCTCACAAAATTTTTTAAATTATACTCTCCGTTTTTTAGGTGGACGACAACCATTATGCGGAATAGGAGTAATGTCTATGATACTTGTAATTTTAAAACCAGCAGTATTAAAAGCACGAATGGTTGATTCTCTTCCAGGACCAGGACCTTTCACCATGACTTCTAAATTTTTCATTCCATAATCTTTAATAGATTCAATACAACGTTCAGTAGCTACTTGTGCAGCAAATGGAGTAGATTTACGTGAACCTCTAAATCCAGATCCTCCAGAAGTAGCCCAACCTAACGTATTTCCTTTTCGATCAGTGATAGTAATAATAGTATTATTAAATGATGCGTAAATATATGCAATACCATCTAAAATTTTTTTTTTAATACGTTTCTTAGACCTAGTTAATACTTTTTTCATAATTTACATCCTATACATTTATTTTTTAATTAATTTTCTTGGACCTTTCCTGGTTCTAGCATTAGTTTTAGTTCTTTGCCCTCGTACAGGTAGTCCTCTACGATGACGAAAACCACGATAACATCCTAAATCTATTAATCTTTTAATATGTAAAGTATTTTCCCTTCTTAAATCTCCTTCAATTACAAATTGATTAATCATATTTCTTAATAAATCTAATTTACTTTTACTAACATTTTGCATTTTTATAGTTTCTTCAATACCACAATTAACACAAATCATTTTAGCACGTGACTTTCCAATACCATAGATTAAACTCAAAGCAATAACAATGTTTTTTTTATTTGGAATATTAATTCCAGCAATACGAATCATAATAAACCTCTGTAAATATATAAAATAATATATTTATTAAATAATATACAATTATCCTTGCCTTTGTTTATGCTTAGGATACAATGAACAAATGACTCGAATAACATTTCTTCTTTTTACAATTTTACAACTACGACAAATTTTTTTTACTGATGTCCTAACTTTCATATAGCCACCATATATTTTAATCCATGAAATATAAATATAACATATAAATCATATCAAACATAATTATTAATATTGATATGTGTTCTTTTTAACAGAATACTATATTTATTAGATAATAATATAGTTTGAATTTGATTAATACAATCTATTATTACTACAACAACAATCAATAACGTTGTTCCACTAAAATAAAATGGAATATGCAGTATATTTCTTATCCAATCAGGAAGAGAACAAATAAAAATAATATACAAGGCATTTATAATAATTATACGTTTCATAATCTTATTAAGATATTGTGCAGTATTTACTCCTGGTCTAACACCTAGTATATATGCACCTGATTTTTTTAAATTTTCTGCAACTTCTCTAACATTAAACGACAAATTCGAATAAAAAAAACATAAATACATTACTAAAATAGAATATATTAATAAATATAAAATATGATCAGATTGTAAATGATACGAAAAAATTATTAAATAATGAAAAAATTTATAATAATTTAACCAAGATAATATCATCCCTAATACATTTATTATACTAGAAGAAAAAATTGCTGGTACAACTCCAGACATATTTAATTTTAATGGAAGATAAGTATGTTCCATAGCATACATTTTATGCATATTATTATGCTTAGCATAATATAAATTAATCTTTTTATAACTTCTTTCAATATAAACAACAAAAAAAATAATAAAAAAAATTAATATACCAATAGCACATAAATATAAAATAGGAAGATTTAATTCTTTTAATTGCATATAAAAAATTACAAAAGAAAGAGGTAATTTAGACATAATTCCTATAAAAATAATAATTGAAACACCATTACCAATTCCATAATTAGTAATTATTTCCCCTAACCACATTAATATCATAGTACCAGTTAACAAACTAATTACAGAAATAAAATAAAAACAAAAATTATGATTAGTAACTAATCCAGACATACCCGGAATATTTGGTAAAGTTAATGATAATATAATAGCTTGTGCAGTTGATATCAATAAAGTAACATACCTAATATATTTCTTAATTTTATTTTTTCCTACATCACCATCTTGTTTTAATTTCGAAAATGGTTTAATAAAAAATACTAATAACTGTACTATCATGGATGCAGAAATATAAGGAGATACTCCTAAAGAAAAAATAGAAGATTGACTTAAAGCATTACCAGAAAAAGTGTTTAATACATCCATTACAGTACCCTTTTGAGTCTGTAAAAAATTAGATAAAACCAAATTATTAATACCTGGCACTGGTATTAAAGAACCAATACGGAAAATGATTATTGAAAATATTACAACCATGATCCTCTTTTTTAATTCTACAGTAGATTGACTAAAATTGTTAAATTTTGATTGCATATTATTAACCATTATCTATTAATTATTCCTCAATCATTCCATTTAACGATTTAATAATAGAATTAACACTTTTAGTTAATTTTAATCCTTTAATGTGTACTGATTTCGTAATTTTACCAGAATTAATTATTTTAACATATTTCACATTCTTTTTAATAACATTCATTTTTTTTAATGTATTTATATCAATGACATGAAAATTATTTTTTTCTATGTCAGATAATCTTACTTCTGCAGTAATGAATTTTTTTTTTGAAGAGAATCCAAATTTTGGAATACGACGATATAATGGCATTTGACCACCCTCAAAACCCCTCCTAATACTCATTCCTGAACGAGATTTTTGCCCTTTATGTCCTCTACCACATGTTTTACCAGTTCCACTACCTATTCCTCTACCAACTCTTTTTTTTACTTTCCTATTATTTTTACTAACAGATAAACTATTTAAATACAAAATATTATTCTCCTATTATTTTCACCATATAAGATACTTTTCGCACCATACCTCTTATTGCAGGAGTATCATTTCTACGCACTGTATGTCTAATTTTACGCAAACCTAAACCTACCATTGTTGCTTTATGAGAAGGTATACGACCTATTGTACTTTTTATTTGTGTAATAAATATTTTTTTATTCATATATATATTATCCTAGTATTTCAGCAATAGATTTATTTCTTTTTAAAGCAATAATTTTGATAGATTTCATATTTTTTAAAGCATTAATAGTAGCACGAACTACATTAATAGGATTCGTTGAACCATACGATTTAGCTAAAACATTCTGTATACCTAATACCTCTAATACAGCTCGCATAGCTCCACCAGCAACAATACCAGTTCCTTTAGAAGCAGGTTTCATAAATATTTTAGATCCAGTATAATAACCTTTTACTGAATGTTGTAAAGTACCATTATTAATTTCAATATACATCATATTACGACGAGCTTGTTCCATAGATTTCTGAATAGCTGATGGAACCTCTCTTGACTTACCATATCCAATCCCTAACTTACCTTTTTGATTACCAACTACAGTTAATGCAGTAAAAGAAAAAATTCTACCCCCTTTTACGGTTTTAGATACTCTATTAACAGCAATTAATTTTTCTTGTAGATCAGAATTTTTTTTTTTTTCATTATTTAAATGTCTCATAATATACACCTCTTATTAAAAATTGAGACCCATTTTTCTCGCTGACTCTGCTAACATTTTTATTCTACCATGATATTTAAAACCAGATCTATCAAAAGAAACTACCTTAATACCTTTTTGTATTGCTCTAGTAGCAATTATTTCACCAACTAAACTAGCTGCTTCTTTATTACCTGTATATCCTGAAATTAACTTTCGTATATCTTTCTCTAATGTAGATGCAGAAACTAAAATCGTTTTAAAATCTGAATCAATTACTTGCGCATACATATGACGAGCTGTTCTATGTACAACTAATCTAATTGCATGCAATTTTTTTAATTTCATACGCATTTTATAAGATCTTTTTTTACGTTGATATTTTTTTTTAATTAAAAAATTCATTTTATTTCTTTTTAGCCTCTTTAATTCTTACTTTCTCATTAAAATATCGAACACCTTTCCCTTTGTAACATTCTGGTTTTCTTTTTTTTCGTAAATCAGCAGCAACTTGCCCTAATAATTGTTTATTTATACTTTTTAATATAATTTCAGTAGGAGATAAAACTTCACCAGTAACTTCTACAGGTAATACATAATGAACAGGATGTGAATAACCTAACAACATAACAATAGTATGATTTTTTTCCATACTAATACGGTATCCTACGCCTACTAATTGTATTTTTTTTTCAAAACCAATTGTAACTCCTATAATCATAGAATTAATTAAAGCGCGTACAGTACCCGCTTGCATCCAATGATCATACTTATCTTTTTTAGGTTTAAAAAATAATGTATCTTGCTTATATTCTATTAAAACAGAATCATGAAAAGAATACTGTAATATTTTCGCATTATTTTTTATAGTGATCATATTTCCCGTTAATACAATATTTACATTATTAGGTACAAGAATAGGTTTTTTAGCAATACGAGACATGAACCCCTCCATATATTTAACATACTGTACAAAGTAATTCTCCACCTACGCCCATTTTCTTAGCTATTCTATTACTTACCACCCCTTTAGAAGTAGATAAAATAGCTATTCCAAAACCATCCATCACAATAGGTACAGAGTTCTTATTTTTATAAATTCGTAAACTAGGTTTACTAATTCTAATAATTTCTTCTATGACAGGTTTTCCACGAAAATATTTTAAATAAATTTTTAATATTTTTTTATTAATATTATTTTCTACAATATAACGATCAATATAACCTTCAGTTTGTAAAACATTAGTAATAGCAACCTTTAAATTTGAACAAGGCATACAAACAAGTATTTTGTTAGATAATTGATTATTACGAATTCTTGTGATCATATCTGATATTGGATCTTGCATACTCATCTTATCATGCCCTCTTATTATCATTTGTATATTATTTTAATTTACCAGCTTGACTTTTTTAATCCAGGAATTTCTCCATTCATAGCTAATTCCCTAACTTTCATTCTACTTAAACCAAATTTTCTTAAAAAACCATGCGGTCTACCTGTTTGAAAACACCTATTACGTTGTCTAGATAAGCTAGAATCTCGAGGTAATTTTTGTAATTTCAAGACCGCTTCCCAGCGCTGTTCTTTGGGAATAGACATATTTACAATCAGTTTTTTTAAATTATTACGTTTTAAAAAAAATTTTTTACCCAACTTTCTTCTCTTAAACTCTCGTAATTTAATGGATTCTTTAGCCATATACATATCCTTAATAACATTATTTTTGAAAAGGAAAATTAAAAAAGGATAATAATGCTAATCCTTCAATATTATTTTTCGCAGTTGTAGTAATAGTAATATTCAAACCTCGTACTTTATCAATAGTATCATAATTAATTTCAGGAAAAATGATTTGTTCTTTAATTCCGATATTATAATTACCACGTCCATCAAACGATTTTTTAGAAAATCCTCTAAAATCACGAATCCTAGGTATCACGATTTTAATAAAACGATTTAAAAAATCCCATTTTCTTACACCTCTAAGAGTTACCTTACATCCAATAGGGTAACCTTTTCTAATTTTAAATCCAGCAATCGATTTTTTTGATTTTGTAATTATCGGTTTTTGTCCAGTAATTAACGTTAAATCCGATACTGCCTTATCGAGTGTTTTTTTATCATTTTTTAATTGATTGATACCAATATTTAAAGTAATTTTATCTATTACTGGAACTTGCATAATAGAATGATATTGAAATTGATCAATTAATTTTTTTACAACATGTGATTTATAATAACTATATAAATCTAACATAATTATTATCCTTAATCTAATTAATAATATGATTATTAGATTTAAAATATCTAACCTTTTTCCCAGATTCAAATCTAAATCCAACGCGATCCGCTTTTTTAGTAATAGGATTGAAAATAGCAACATTAGAAATATGTATCCAGGCTTCTTTTTGTAAAATAGTAGAACTAATATTTTTAGATGGAATACCTTTTTGATGTTTTTTTACTAAATTCATACCTTTAACAACCACTTTATTTTTATTTAAACATATTGTCTGAACAATACCTATCTTTCCTTTATCTTTCCCAGATAAAATAATTACATGATCATTAGATCGAATTTTCACAGCCATCTTATACCCTTAATAAATAATTACAATACTTCTGGAGCTAATGAAATAATTTTCATAAATTTATTATTTCTTAACTCGTGAGTAATAGGACCAAAAATACGTGTTCCAATAGGTTGATCTAAATTATTTAAAATAACACAAGCATTAGTATCAAATCGAATAGAAGAACCATCAGCACGATGTACTCCACTTTTAGTTCTGACTACTACGGCGCGAAACACTTCTCCCCTTTTTACCTTCCCTCTAGGAATAGCTTCTTTAATAGTAACTTTTATAATATCACCAATACGAGCATATCTTTTTTTAGAACCACCTAATACTCTAATACACATAGCGGAACGTGCACCAGAATTATCAGCAACTAATAATATTGTTTGTTCTTGTATCAATGTACACTCCAAGTAAATTATTCAATAATAAATATGTATATACTATAAAAAATATAAAAATATGACTTATGATAATCCTATATATAAAATACAATTAAACAATTATGTAATTACTTTTACTAAAATCCAAGATTTCGTTTTAGAAATTGGACGACATTCTTTAATTTCTACAGCATCACCTTTACAACATATGTTATTCTCATCATGCACATGTAATTTAGTAATTTTTCTAATAAATTTTTTATATATTGAATGTTTAATAAACCGTTCTACTACCACCACAATAGATTTATGCATTTTATTACTTACTACAACTCCTTTTAAAGTACGAATTTTACCAATCATGTAATATCCTTAATTTTTTCCTTCATTATTGTTTTTACTTTTACAATTTTTTTTTTTACTTTCTTTAAACGATGAGTTTGTTTTAATTTTCCAATACGTAGTTGAATTCTTAAATTAAATTGTTCTCTTAATAAACTACCAAGTTCTGCTTGCAAATGCTGCACAGAACATGCACGTAATTCTGTTAATTTCATTTCATCACCATTTATTGACAAAATAATGTTTTTACAGATAATTTAGCAGATGCTAATTTAAAAGCTAAGCGTGATTCTGATTCAGATAATCCATCAATTTCATATAAAATAGTGCCAGGTTGTACTAAAGCAACCCAATACTCAACATTTCCTTTTCCTTTACCCATACGAACTTCTAATGGTTTTTGAGTAATTGGTTTATCTGGGAAAACACGTATCCATACTTTCCCTTGTCTATTCATTGCTTTTGTAATCACTCTTCTAGCAGATTCAATTTCTCTTGAATTCAATCTGCCTCTAGTAACAGCTTTTAATCCAAATGTACCAAAATGAATTTTAGAATTTAAAGTTAATCCCCTGTTTTTTCCTTTATGCATTTTTCTAAATTTAGTACGCTTAGGTTGTAACATGCGTATATTTTCTCCTAATATGATTATTTTTAAAATATTTCTTTGGTTCTTTAGAAAAACTTTGATTTATATTATATACAGAATTCATACCATCTAAGATTTCTCCTTTAAAAATCCAAACCTTAACACCAATAATACCATAAGTAGTATAAGCTTCAGCTAAACTATATTCAATATTTGCACGCAAAGTATGCAAAGGAACTCTTCCTTCTCTATACCATTCTTTTCGAGCAATTTCCGCTCCTCCTACACGTCCACTAATTTCTACTTTAATTCCCTCCGCTCCATGCCGCATAGCATTTTGTACAGATCTCTTCATAGCCCTACGAAACATTACTCTACGTTCCAATTGAGTAGCAATATTTTTTGCAATTAAATAAGCATCTAACTCAGGATCTCTAATTTCTGCGATATTGACTTGAGCAGATATTCCAGATATTTGTGAAATTTTTAATCTTAATTGTTCTACATCAGAACCTTTTTTTCCAATTACAATACCTGGTCTGGATGTATAAATAATAACACGTAAACTTTTTGCTGGTCTTTCAATAATAATTTTAGAAATAGAAGCTTTATATAATTTTTTTTTTAAAAATTTACGTATTTTAAAATCATCTTCAATATACATACAAAACTGTTTTTTATTAGCAAACCAATTAGAATACCAAGATCTAATTATTCCTAACCGCATACCATGAGGATGAACTTTTTGACCCATTATGTATATCCTTAAAATATTATTTATTAGATAAAACGATTGTAATATGACTAGTACGTTTTAAAATTCTATCAGACCTTCCTTTTGCTCTAGGAAGCATTCTTTTCATTGTTGCACCTTCATCAACAAATATTCTTTTAATAAATAATTGATCTATATTAATACCATAGTTATGGTCTGCATTAGCAATAGCTGAATCAAGTACTTTTTTAATTAACAAAGCTGCTTTTTTTTTTTGATGTATTAAAATGGGTAACACTTTTGTTACCTTTTTACCACGAATTATGTTAGCAATTAATCGCACTTTTTGAGCTGATGATCTTGCTTTTTTATACTTAGCTATAATATCCATTATATTATAAAACACCTATTTTTTTTTTATTTTTTTATCTGCTACATGTCCTCTAAATGTACGAGTAATAGAGAACTCACCTAATTTATGTCCAACCATTTCTTCAGTAATAAAAATGGGTATATGTTGACGACCATTATGTACAGAAATTGTTAAACCAATCATATTTGGAAATATTGTTGAACGTCTTGACCATGTTTTTAATGGTTTTTTATTTCCTGTTTCAATCATTTTTTTTACTTTAAATAATAAGTGATGATCAATAAAAGGACCTTTCTTTAAAGATCGAGACATATAATACCCTTAATATTATTTATTATACTTACGATTACGTAAAATATATTTATTAGTACGTTTATTCATACGTGTCTTTTTACCTTTAGTTTGTTTTCCCCAAGGGGTAACAGGATGTTTACCAAAATTTCTGCCCTCACCTCCTCCGTGGGGGTGATCAATAGGGTTCATCGCAGTACCACGAACTGTTGGTCTAATACCCCTCCACCGAGAAGCACCAGCTTTCCCTAATACTTGTAACATATGTTCAGAATTACCAACTGATCCAATGGTAGCTCTACACTTAGATTCAATTCTACGAATCTCCCCTGAACGTAACCTCACTGTCACATATTTATTTTCATTAGAAATAATTTGTGCATAACTTCCTGCAGTACGAGCTATTTGCCCACCTTTACCTGGTTTCATTTCAATATTATGAATAAATGTCCCAATAGGAATATGATTCATCAACATACTATTTCCGATTTTAATATTCGTTTTATCCCCAGAAATAATTTTATCTCCTATATTTAACCCTTTTGGAGATAAAATATATTTTCTTACTCCATCTGCGTATAAAATTAAAGCTATATTAGCTGACCTATTTGGATCATATTCAAATCTTTCTACACGAGCAAAAATATTATCCTTATTTCTTTTAAAATCAATCAATCTATACATTCGTTTATGTCTACCACCAATATGTCTAGTGGTAATATGACCATGATTATTTCTTCCTCCACTTTTATTATTATATTTTAATAATAAACTAAAAGGTCTACCCTTATGTAAATGGGGATTTACTACTTTCACCATATGTCTACGACCAGGAGATGTCGGGTTACATTTTATAACAACCATAATAATATTCTCTTATTATATTTAATTAATATTTTTTATAATATCTACACTATTTCCCGCCTTTAATTTAATATAAGCTTTTTTCCAATTACTAAATTTAATATTATATTTACCCTTAATTTTTCTTTTCCCTTTTACTAACACTGTATTTATATTTTTTACTTGAACAGAAAATAATTTTTCTACAGCTCTCTTAATATCTCTTTTATTTGATTTCATTGAAACTTTTAAAATAATTATATTATTTTTTTTTGCATAAATAGTAGATTTTTCTGATATATGTGGTGCATATAATACTTTAAATATTTGATAATGAAAATTCATAATAAACTTTCCTCAATTTTCCTAATTGCATTAACTGTAATAATAGTATTCTTAAAATTAATTAAATTAATAGGATCAATTGTGGAAACATCTTTAACACATACTTTATATAGATTTCTAGAAGCTAATAATAAATTTTTTTCTACATGATCGGTAATAATTAAAACTTCAAAAAGAGATAAATCATATAATTTTTTTAATAATGTTTTTGTTTTATGAGATAAAAGAGAAAAATTTTTAAAAACAATTAACCTATTTTGACGTATCAAAGTAGAAAAAATTACTTTTAACGCACCACGATACATCTTTTTATTAACTTTTTGCATATATGATTTTGGTTTAGCAGCAAAAGTAACACCACCAGACCTCCAAATTGGACTTCTAATAGAACCTACTCGAGCCCTACCTGTACCTTTTTGACGCCAAGGTTTTTTACCAGAACCAGACACTTCAGACCTATTTTTTTGAGCTTTGCTACCTTGTCTTTTTCCAGCAAAATATGCTACAACCACTTGATGAACTAATGCTTGATTAAAATTTTGATTAAAAATAACATCTGAAACGAAAATAAAAGATTGTTCATCATGAACAGCTAATTTCATATTTCCTCCTTTATGATTTTATTGCTGGTTTAACAATTACATAATTTCCAACTGGGCCGGGAATTGAACCTTTAATTAATAGAACATTTAAATCAGAATCTATATTAATTAATTGCAAATTTTGAATAGTAACACGACAATTTCCTAATTGACCAGACATTTTTTTACCTTTAAATACTCTTCCTGGAGTTTGATTTTGACCAATCGATCCAGGAGCTCTATGAGATAAAGAATTACCATGTGTTGCATCTTGCATACTAAAATTCCATCTTTTTATAGTACCAGAAAATCCTTTTCCTTTAGATATACCAGTAACATCTACCTTTTTAATATCATGAAAATAATTTACATCAATCATTTGACCTAATTGAAATTTCTCATTTTCTAAAATCCTAAACTCCCATAAACCACACCCAACATCAATACCACTCTTCATAAAGTGTCCAATTTCAGGCTTACGTATTTGACTTTTTTTTTTTATACCTGTTGTTACTTGAATAGAACAATATTGATCACTCTGAATATTTTTTATTTGAGTAATAATATTTTTTTTTATTTGAATAACTGTAATAGGTATTGATTCTCCTGATTCACTGAAAATACGAGTCATTCCAATTTTATTGCCTACTAGTCCAATCATAATATCACCAAATTATAAAGAAATAATTTAATCTAAACTAATTTGTATATCTACTCCAGAAGATAAATCTAATCTCATTAAAGCATCTACAGTCTTTTCTGTTGGTTGAATAATATCAAGCAATCTTTTATGTGTTGTAATTTCATATTGATCTCGAGCATCTTTATTTACATGTGGAGAAATTAAAACAGTGAATTTTTCTTTTCTAGTTGGTAAAGGAATCGGACCTTGTACTTTAGCTCCAGTTCTTTTAACTGTATCAATAATTTCTAAAATAGATTGATCAATCAATCTATGATCAAATGCTTTTAAACGAACACGAATTATTTGATTCGACATAATACTATTGCTCCAATTATAAAAATAAAATTTTATTACATAAAATAATTAACGAAATGATATAATAACTATATATTATAAATATGTATTGAATATATTTTACAAATAACATTGCAAATACTTTATCTTATAAAATACACCATCATAATCAATATCTTTAACAAAATATTAAATATTTTTAATATATAAATATAAGACAGATAGTACAATATTTAAAAAAAAATTAATATACTATCTTATCATCAATCATTTTATATCAAACTGTTATACCGTTAATCATCATTCCACTAATTAATTATTTTTATCACCACACCCGCTCCAACAGTCTTACCACCTTCCCTAATTGCAAATCTTAAACCCTCTGACATAGCAATGGGATTAATTAAAGTTACAACAATTTTAATATTATCTCCAGGCATAACCATTTCCATACCCTCTGGTAATTCAATAAAACCAGTTACATCGGTTGTACGAAAATAAAACTGAGGCCTATAACCTTTAAAAAATGGAGTATGCCTACCACCTTCTTCCTTAGATAAAATATATACTTCTGATTCAAATTTAGTATGAGGGTGAATACTTCCTGGTTTAGATAAAACTTGTCCTCTTTCTATTTCATCCCTTTTAGTACCTCTTAATAAAATACCAACATTTTCCCCTGCGCGCCCTTCATCTAATAACTTCCTAAACATTTCAACACCAGTACAAATAGTTTTAGTAGTAGGTTTAATACCGACAATTTCTACTTCTTCACCCACTTTAATAACTCCTTTTTCTACTCTTCCTGTAACCACAGTACCACGACCAGAAATGGAAAATACATCCTCTATAGGTAATAAAAATGGTTGATCAATATCCCGTTTAGGATCTGGAATATACTTATCTAAAAAATTAGACAATTCCAATATTTTATTTTCCCATTCAACATTCCCTTCTAACGCTTTTAAAGCAGAACCTCTAATAATTGGAATGTCATCTCCAGGAAATTCATATTGTGTTAATAATTCTCTTACTTCCATTTCTACTAACTCTAATAATTCTTCATCATCTACCATATCACATTTATTTAAAAAAACTACTATATGTGGCACACCAACCTGACGAGCCAATAAAATATGCTCACGAGTTTGAGGCATAGGGCCATCTGTAGCAGCAACTACTAATATTGCTCCATCCATTTGTGCAGCACCAGTAATCATATTTTTAATATAATCCGAATGACCTGGACAGTCAACATGTGCATAATGCCTAATACTAGTATCATACTCAACATGAGAAGTATTAATTGTAATTCCCCTAGCTTTTTCTTCTGGAGCGTTATCTATTTGGTCAAATGCTCGAGCTGAACCACCATAATGTTTTGATAATACAGTAGTAATAGCAGATGTTAAAGTAGTTTTCCCATGATCGACATGACCAATTGTACCAACATTAACATGTGTTTTTAATCTTTTAAATGTTTCTTTAGACACTGTATTTTCCCTTATTTATATAAAAATTAAATTAGATAAATGAATAAAAATAAAAAATTATTTACTTCTTTTTTCAATAATCTGTACTGAAATATTTTTAGGAATTTCTAAATAATTCAAAAATTCCATAGAATAAGAAGCTCTTCCTTGAGTTTGAGAACGTAAATCAGTTGCATACCCAAACATTTCTGATAAAGGAACTTTAGCAGAAATTAACTTCCCAAGAGAAAAATCATTCATACCTTCTATAATACCTCTTCTACGGTTCAAATCACCTATCACATCCCCCATATATTCTTCAGGAGTTTCTACTTCTACTTTCATAATTGGTTCTAATAATATTGGATTTGCTTTTTTAAAAGCTTCTTTAAAAGCCATCGAAGCAGCAAATTTAAACGCTAATTCCGAAGAATCAACATCATGATACGATCCAAAATGTAATCTGACACCAACATCAACAACAGGATAACCAGCAAGAGGTCCAGAATTTAACTGTTCTTGCACACCTTTATCAATAGCAGATATGTATTCATTAGGAATTACACCACCTTTAATATCATTAATAAAATTATAACCTAAACCAGGCTTTAAAGGAAACAAATCAATTACTACATGACCATATTGCCCTCTACCACCAGTTTGTTTAATATATTTTCCTTCTACATCTTTCACTTCTTTTAAAATAGTTTCACGATAAGCAACTTGAGGTTTACCTATATTCGCATAAACATTAAATTCCCTCTTCATACGATCTATAATAATTTCTAAATGTAATTCACCCATTCCAGAAATAATAGTTTGATTTGATTCATGATCCATACGTACCATAAAAGAAGGATCTTCTTTTACTAATCTATTTAATGCCAAACCCATACGATCTTGATCAGTTTTCGTTTTTGGTTCCACCGCAATAGAAATTACTGGATCAGGAAATTCCATTTTTTCTAAGATAATAGGATTATTTATATCACATAAAGTATCCCCTGTAGTAACATTTTTTAAACCAATAGCTGCAGCAATATCACCCGCTCGTACTTCTTTAATTTCTTCCCTTTTATTAGCATGCATTTGCACAATTCTGCCAAATCGTTCTTTTTCAGATTTCACTGCATTCAAAATTGTATCACCAGAAGTTACAAATCCAGAATATACTCTAAAAAATGTTAAATTTCCAACAAAAGGATCGTTAGCTATTTTAAAAGCTAAAGCAGAAAATGGTTCTTTATCACTCGCAATACGATTGTTAGAAACAGAACAACTATTTTTAATACCATTCACAGATTTAATATCAACAGGAGAAGGTAAATATTCAATAATTGCATCTAACAAAGATTGTACCCCTTTATTTTTAAAAGCAGAACCACAAGTAACTAAAATTATTTTATTATTTAATACTTGATTCCTTAATTCATCTTTTATTTCTTTTTCAAATATTTTTTGATTATTTAAATATTTATCCATAATAATTTCATTTGTTTCAGAAACAAGTTCTAAAATAACTTGATTCCATTTTTCAGATATTGTTACCAAATTATCAGGAATTTTATCATATCGAACAGTAATACCTTTATCCTCTTCATTCCAATATATAGCTTTCATAGTAATTAAATCAATAATACCAATAAAATTATTTTCTGAACCAATAGGTAATTGAATAGGAATTGGATTAACTTTTAATCTTTCTTTCATTTGTTCCATTACTTTAAAAAAATCCGCACCTACCCTATCCATTTTATTAATAAAAGCAATTCTAGGAACCTGGTATTTATTTGCTTGCCTCCATACAGTCTCTGATTGAGGTTGAACACCACCTACCGCACAATATATCATCACCGCTCCATCTAAAACACGCATAGATCTCTCAACTTCAATAGTAAAATCTACATGACCAGGAGTATCAATAATATTAATACGATGACTAGCAAATTGATTATTCATACCAGACCAAAAAGTAGTTGTTGCAGCTGATGTAATAGTAATACCACGTTCTTGTTCTTGAGCCATCCAATCCATTGTTGCTGCTCCGTCATGTACTTCTCCAATTTTATGATTAATTCCAGTATAAAATAGAATTCTCTCAGTAGTAGTAGTTTTACCAGCATCAATATGTGCACTAATTCCAATATTACGATAATATATAATTGGTGTTTTACGAGCCATTATATTCCTCTATTTATTCACATAATATAATTTATATATAAAATAAAATATCATTATATTTGTAATTTATATACATATTTTATAAAAATATTTTATCACTTACCAACGATAATGAGCAAACGCTTTATTAGATTCTGCTGTACGATGTACCTCATCTCTTTTTTTAATTGCTTCTCCCTTCTTTTCAAAAGCATCTGATAATTCATAAAATAATTTCATTAACATAGATTTTTCTTTTCTTTTTCTTGCAGCATAAATAATCCATCGAATAGCTAATGTATTTCTACGAACCGCTCGTACTTCTACTGGAACTTGATATGTTGAACCTCCCACCCTTCGGGATTTTACCTCCACCATAGGACGAACATTTTCTAAAATAATTTCTAAAACATCTAAAACACTTTTATTTACTTTTTGAGATAATTTTTCAAAAGCAGAATATACAATAAATTCTGCAATAGATTTTTTACCATCTTCCATTAGAATATTAATAAATTTCGATAATACTTCTGATGAAAATTTTGTATCAGGTAAAATATTACGATTTCCAATTACACAACGACGAGACATAATAAACTCCATTAATACTAATATAATAAATAAAAACAGTATAATTATTTTTTTATTTTTTTAACACCATATTTCGATCTACCTTGCTTTCTATTTTTCACCCCAGCACAATCTAGAGCACCTCGCACAACATGGTACCTAACACCAGGTAAATCTTTTACCCTACCACCCCTAATTAAAATTACTGAATGTTCTTGTAAATTATGACCCTCACCTCCAATATAAGCAGTTACCTCAAAACCATTAGTTAATTTGACACGACATACTTTACGTAAAGCAGAATTAGGTTTTTTAGGAGTAGTAGTATATACTTTAATACATACACCTTTTTTTTGAGGACAACCATTTAATGCTGGAACATTATTTTTTACAATTCTTTTTTTTCTTGGATAACGTACTAACTGATTAATTGTTGTCATATCAACCCTCTTTATCAAATATTATAATACATAATATATTTTATATTAAATTATTTATCATATATAAATTACACAATCATAATTTATAACATATATTTTACCAATTCATAGATTTATTATATTTTTCGGTTAAACGAACAAAATCAATATAATTAATTATAGAAAAATTACTACAAACATACTCTTCAACCCCTCTAGCAATCACATCCTCTTTAAGTAAATATAAATTCATGGAACAAGATAATATTTTTGGTAAAAAAATATTTTTGTTTAAAGCAATCAAAACTCCATCTTGTAGTGCAATGAAACTATGTCTAAACAAAAACATATTACACATAAAATTAATATTTATTTTATATGGTGAATGCATTAATATATGTAACATAAATATACTTATTTACAATTAGAAATTTAAAATACAATCATGTCTATTAATTATACTTATTATTTCTGTAATATTTAAATATTTCACTTGTACAACAAAATTAATATTTTCTGTAAATCCTCTATTTGATAAACAAGTTGAACATAAATAAAAATTCTTAATATTGCATACAGGTAATACATTAAATTTATTAGAATATTTTTTTAAAAATATCAATTTGGGATTTTGTTTATTAAATATTTGAAATATTCCATCTTGAATAAAAAAAATGCTGATTTTATTAGTATAACAAGACATAGATAGCGCAATATTTAAACCATCCTTTCCTTTATTATTGCCATATGGAGCACTTGAAAATACTAAAGCTATTTTCTTCATATTATTAAAATTGCATAAATCTATCTGATTTTAATATATTATATACTAAAACACCTAATCCGGTAATATTAAAATATTTATGTAAATTACCATGTAATAAACCTAATTCTTTAGCCATATCATTTGTAATAATACCACGTTCTTGTGCACTATTAGAACAAATATTTAAATTAATATTAAAATTTTTACTTAATTTACACCAAACATTTAATATACGAAACTCATTACATTCCAATCCTATCATATTATTAGCATGAAAAACTCCATCTCCATAAAAAAAAATATCATTAATAGTACATGTTGTGCTTTTTAATAAATTTTGACAAAATAATAAAGCACTATTTGTATTTTCTTTACCACATAATGGACTCGTAACTAAAATAGTATATAATAACATTTTAATCAATTAATATATATAAATATTATATTTTACCATAACATATATAAAATTTAAAGCATTTAATATATTAAATAACATATAATTTTTTATAATATACCATACTCATAAAAAAGAGTATTTACATAATTTAATAGTGGCAAATAACCTATGTAAGGTAAAAAAAATGTTTAATAAAAATAAATTAGGTTTAACAATAATCAGTTTTTTATCTTATTATTTAACAGGATCTATGATTATTGTTACAGGTATTGTTATACACAGTATCGCTAAATATTTTAATTTATCTATTTCACATATGAGTAAAACATTCACTTTTTTAAATGCTGGAATATTATTTTCTATTTTTTTAAATTCCTGGATAACAAATATTGTATCATTTAAAAAACAAATCATGTTCGGACTAATTTGCATTATAACTTCTATATCAGGATTAATATTTTTTAAAAATATAACTATATTTTGTTGTAGTATGTTTATATTAGGTATGGTTGGCGGTATTACCATGTCAATCGGAACATTTTTAATAACTTTTTTATATTACGGTAAAGAAAGAACAAAAAAATTATTAATAACAGATTCTTTTTTTAGTATGTCTGGGATGATTTTTCCAATTATTACATCATTCTTACTTAAAAGAAATTTCACGTGGTATTGGGCATATACAATTATTGTAATAATATACATAATAATTTTTATTATTTCATTAAATGTAAAATTTCCTAATTTAAATCATGATATCAATATTAACCATACAATAAACCAAAAAAAATACAAAAATAATATATTAATATTATGTACATCCGCTCTTTGTTATATTTTAGGACAATTAGGATTTATTTCCTGGATTCCAGAATACTTAACGCAAAACATACACATGAATATTGAATCCGCAGGAAAATTAATTAGTAATTTTTGGATGTCATATATGATCGGTATGTGGTGTTTTAGTTATATATTACAATTTATTGATATAAAAATTGCATTATCCACTTTAAGTGGAATTTCAACAATTATTATGTATATATTTATACATAATCATTATATTCAATTATTTAATACTATTATTATTATATTAGGTTTTTTTTCCAGCGCTATTTATACAATCATTATTACAATCACTTCACTACAAACTCAAAAACCATCGCAAAAACTAATTAATTTAACACTAATATCAGGAACTATAGGAACATTATTAACTTTTATTGTAACTGGTCCAGTAGTACATCACATTGGAATATATGGAGCGCTAATTATTTCAAACATTTTATACGCAATAGTATTTATACTATCATGTTTACTACAACATAGTAATAATTACAATAAACACTGGAAATAAAAAATATTTTCTTTCACTTTAAACCTAAAACAGAATAAACAATTTCTAAAGTTTTATTTGCCTGAAAACGTGCTTTATCTGCTCCAGATTGTAAAATATTTTCTAAATATAATGTATTATTTCTAAAATAATAAAAACGATCTTTTAATTTACGCAAATATTTAATAATAGTAATAGCAACAACATGTTTAAATGATTTATATGAAAGATTATGAAATAAATCTTCTAAAGAAAAAATATTTTTACCAGTTAAACTAGAATAAATATTCAATAAATTAGAAATTCCAGGTTTATCATTAATATTATAATATATCTTATTTTCAGAATCAGTAATCGATTGATAAACTTTTTTAAAAATCGATTTCTCTTCTTCTAATAAAAAAATAACATTATTATGATTTATATCTGATTTAGACATTTTTATTGTAGGGTTTGATAAACTCATAATTTTAGAACTATATTGATTAGGAATATAATATTCAGGTATTGTAAAAATATTTCCATATAAACTATTAAATCTTTTTGCAATATTTCTAGCTAATTCTAAATGTTGTTTTTGATCTTCTCCAATTAATACTTTATTACTTTGATATAATAAAATATCTGAAGACATGAGTACAGGATAACTAAATAAACCAATATTAATATTACTATTATGTCTTTTAGCTTTTGTTTTAAATTGAGTCATCCTTGATAATTCACCAAAATATGTATAACAACTTAAAATCCAATTTAACTGACAATGCTCGTATACTTCAGATTGAAGAAATATAATACTTTGATCTGGATCTACTCCAGATGCTAAATAAAAAGATAAAGTATCCAATATGGATGATCTTAAATAATTAGCATCTTGTATAACAGTAACTGCATGTAAATCAGCAATACTATACATACATTGATTTATACTTTGCATAGCAGACCAATGAGATATAGAACCAATATAATTACCTAAGGTTAAATTACCAGAAGGTTGTACAGCACTAAAAATAATTGATTTTGATACATCCATATTCCACCCTATCTATATATACTTTTAATAATCATTTTTTTATATTAGTCAATACATTCAATCTACATTTAATTTTTTTAACAATTTTTTTATAATCTTTTGATCCAAAAATAGTAGAACCCATAACAAATATATTAGCACCTGCATCGGCAATATCTTTAATATTATCAATATTAATTCCACCATCTACCTCAATTAATGTAGAAGGAGAATAATTATTAATTAATTTTTTTACTAATACAATTTTTTTTAAAACAGAAGGAATAAATTTTTGTCCAGAAAAACCAGGATTTACTCCCATTAAAACAATTACGTCCAATTTCTTGATTACATAATTTAAAATATCAAGTGAAGTAGTAGGGTTAAATACTAAACCGCACTTACAACCATGATACTTAATTAAATTTAATGTTGCATCAACATGGTAACTTGACTCTGGATGAAATGTAATAATATTTGCTCCTACATTTGCAAAAACAGGTATTAAATTATCTACCGGTTTAATCATTAAATGAACATCAATTGGGGCACAAATATTGTATTTTTTTAAACACTGCAATACATATGGACCAAAAGTTAAATTAGGAACATAATGATTATCCATAACATCAAAATGAATAATATCACAACCAGCAGATAATACTTTTTGTACATCTTCTCCTAATCTGGAAAAATCTGCAGATAAAATAGATGGTGCAATCCAAAATTTTGACATTTAATACTCTTTAAAATATATTTACATTATATAATACCAAAAAATTCCATGAAATTAAAACAATAGTTACACTATTTCTTCCAACAACTTTTAATAACAGAAAGTATAACATTACGATCAAAATCATCAAATATTTTTACCGATCCAATAGATGTAGGTAAAATAATCCTTATTTTACCACCAGAATTTTTTTTATCTCTTAAAATATACGGAAAATACGATTGGGGAGACATATCATAAGGAGGGGAGATAGGTAACCCAGAATATTGAATTAAATTAATCATACGATTAGACTGACATGAATCCAATAATCCTATTTTTTCAGATATTTTGATTGCAATTACCATACCCACAGATATCGATTCTCCATGTAACCAATGTAAATATTCAAAATAAGATTCAATAGCATGACCGAAGGTATGTCCAAAATTTAAAAACATGCGACAATTATTTTCTCGTTCATCTAAAGTAACAATTTTAGATTTTAAAATACAACATTTATTAATACAATACAAAATACTCTTTAAATCTAACGATAACACTTGATATATATTTTTTTCTAACCACTCAAAAAATCCATAATCAAAAGAAATAGCATATTTTATTATTTCGGCTAATCCAGAAACTAATTGTGCATACGGTAAAGTAAATAAAAAATCAACATTAGTAATTACTGATATCGGTTGCCAAAAAGAACCAATCATATTTTTACCATCAATATGATTCACACCTGTTTTACCACCAATCGATGCATCTACTTGAGATAATAATGTAGTTGGAATTTGTATAAATCTTATACCTCTTTGATATATTGAAGCTACAAAACCTACTAAATCTCCTATAACACCTCCACCCAAAGCTACTAAAATAGTATTTCTATCATAAGCATTTTTTAATAAAAATGATAATAACATTTCTACAGAATGTAAATTTTTATACTGCTCGCCACTCAATAAAATAAATTCATTGACTACCATATCATTTGTTAAAAAAAAGTCTAATACTATTTTTTTCCATATGGGCGATATTATAGTATCAGTAACTACTAAAATTCTATCTCCTTTAGACGCAGGAGATAAAATATCGTTGGATTGAAAGATCTTAGAACCAATATGTATAGGATAAGAGTGATTTTTTAAATTCACTATAAATTTTTGATTAATCATAATATACTCTAATTTATTAATAACAACTAAATTTTTTTTAAATCATTTAAAATTTGGTATACTATTGCTTTAGTACTTTTATTATCTGTATGAACTATTATATCAGATATTTCTTCGTATAAAGGATTACGAGCAATAGAAATATCTTTTAATATAACCTCTTTAGGTTGAGAACCATTTAATAACGGTCTATTTTTACTCATTTTAGTACGTATTAATTGTTGTTCAATAGTTACTTTTAAATATATAATTATACCGCGAGCAGATAAAACATTTCTTATTTTTTTTGATAAAATAGATCCGCCACCTGTAGCTAAAACAATTTTATTTATACTTGTTAATTCATTAATAATTTTTTCTTCTCTTTTTCTAAACCCTTCTTCTCCTTCTATATCAAATACCCAACTAATATCCACTCCAGTCCTTTTCTCAATTTCTTGATCTGAATCATAAAAATCCATATTTAATTCTTTGGCTAGTTGACGACCAATAGTACTTTTTCCAGCTCCCATTGGCCCGATTAAAAATAAATTTCTTTTATCTACCATATTAAAATCATTAACATAATTTTTATTTAATACCTATTAGTATAAACGCTATAAAAAATAAAATGCATATATATTTTAATATCTATTTGATATAATATAAATAATGAATATAAATATAATTAAATGTATAAAATATTTATATTATAAGTATAATAAAATATTATTATATAATTTATAATACATTATATAAAATAAGGTGAGATGTCCGAGTGGTTTAAGGAGCATGCTTGGAAAGCGTGTATGCGCATTATCGCATCAAGGGTTCGAATCCCTTTCTCACCAATTTGAAAAAATTTATTTAATATGACTATAATGTGATAGTATCTAAAGATAATTTAATCATATTGTTGAATGAAAATAATCTATCATTACTAGATAAACGTTCATTAAATTTAAGATGATCCGAAACACAACACATAGACATAGCTTTAATATTAAATTCCGCTGCAATACTATAAAAACCAGCTGTTTCCATATCAATTCCTAAAATATTATATTTTTTTAATAAATTATATATTTTCCGATCTTTAAAATAAAAAATATCAGTTGTAAAAAAATTACCAATATGTAATGGAATCCCCATATACTGTGCAAAATTATTTATATTACAAATTATATCAAAATCTGCTATTGCAGAATAATCATAATTACTAAAACGATTTCTATTAAAACTAGAATCAGTACAAGCACCCATAGCAATAATAATATCTTTTAATTTAATATTTTTTTGTACTGTACCACAAGTACCTAATCTAATTATTTTTTTTACATGATAATATTGTGCTAATTCTTCAATATAAAGAGCAGCAGATGGAATTCCCATACCATGACTCATAACAGAAACTCTACAACCTTTATAATACCCAGTAAAACCTAACATATAGCGGATATTAGTAACTTCAATACAATTATCTAAAAAATTTTCTGCTATATATCTAACTCTAATAGGATCTCCTGACATAATTACTAATTCAGAAAAATCATTTTTTCTAGCATTAATATGTGGCGTAATCATACAATATTATCCCAAATGAAAAACTTTAAAAATAATGCACATAAATATAAAATAATATATTTACAATAAACTAATTCCATAATTCATAGAAGATAAAGCAAAATACTTTGCTACTGTTTGTGCAATATCAGAAAAAGTTTTCCTATTTCCAATATATTTATTACATAATTTTTTATGATATAGTAACATTGGAACATATTCTCTTGTATGATCAGTACCTACCCAGGTAGGATCACAACCATGATCCGCGGTAATAATTAATAAATCATCATCATATAAGGAATGTAATAAGCGAGGCAATTGATTATCAAAAAATTCTAACCCTTGAGCATAACCAACAAAATCTCTTCTATGCCCCCAAAGAGAATCAAAATCAACAAAATTAATAAACCCAATTGTATTACTAGGAGCTGTTTTAACTAAATTAATACTACAATTCATTAAATCCTTTAACCCAAATGCACATATTTTTTTAGTAACTCCCACATTAGCAAATATATCTGCAATTTTACCTATTGCTATTACCTGACCATTTAACTCAGATATTAACTTTTGCATAATAGTTATACCATTGGGAGGTTTAGAAAAATCTTTTCGATTATTTGTTCTAAAAAAATTAAACTTATTTTCCCCAATAAAAGGTCTAGCAATCACTCTAGCAACGTTTAACTTATATTGATCTAATATACTACGTACTGCTTCACATAATTGATATAACTCTTCTAATCCAAATATTTCTTCATGGCAAGCAATTTGTATCACTGAATCAGCAGATGTATAAAAAATAGGTTTTTTTGTTTGAATATGTAATTCACCAAAGTTATATAATATATCAGTACCAGAAGCGTGACAATTACCTAAGATACCAGATAAATTACACTTAAATATAATATAATTCATTAATAAATCAGAAAAACTATTTTTTTTATTATCAAAATAATCCCATTTAAATAATACAGGAGAACCTGCAATCTCCCAATGTCCAGCAGTAGTATCTTTTGATAAAGATAATTCACTCAAATAACCATGAGTACTAATAATATTGCTACTTCCAATAATACCATTTGGTAATTGACCATACATTTTTTGATAAATATGGCCTAAACCTAAAGAAATTAAATTAGGAATATATAAAGGACCATATCTGCCCACATTAGCTTTACCAAGATAACAATATTCTGATATATGACCAAATGTATTCGATCCTAAATCACAAAATACATTTGCATCTACGCTATAACCAATTCCAAATGAATCTAATACTAAAATAAACACTCTTTTCATTTTGTATCCTGTAATTTCAATAATTATTCAATTATAATGAATATATTTATATTCATAAATGATATATACCCATAAAAATAATTTGAAATATGTATATGATAAAAATTTAATAAAAAGAATGATTTCCACGATGGTGTTTGGTCACGTCTATGACTCCAGTTAATTCAGGAAATTTATGTAAAATTTTTTTTTCAATACTATCATGTAAAGTTGTATTAGACATGGCACATCCATTACAACTACCTAAAAATTTTATATTTAAATAACCTAATTTAGTTAAATTCATTAAAACAATTTTACCACCATGTTGCATTAACATAGGATTAATATGTAATTCAATATAATTTTGTAATTTATTTAGTAAGATAACATTTTTATCATCAGAACAACAATTTTTAACATAATCATTTACCTTATTTTTAGCATGAGGAGCAACTAATACTAGTTGTTCATTTAATTCATCAATAATTAAATCAATTTTTGCATCTTGTAAATAATGAGTAATAATTTGATTAATATAAATATTAAAATAAATATATTTTACTTCAATATCCGTATTATGCAAATCTATACAATTACTATAAGAAATTTTACATTCAGCAATACTAGTACCGGGATTTGTAATAGATATCTTCAGATGTTTTAATTCTTTTTCTTTATATACAAGTTTCTTTAAATAATTTTGCGCAATATTAGTGATATAAATCATAATTATTCATTTATTTCATATTAATAAATATGTAAAATATTTAATATAATATAAAAATTTTTATATTATTAAAATATATATAAAATTAATAAATTATATTTTTATTACCATTAAGAATAAAATTATAAATTAAATGATAAACAGATTAAATAATTTATAATTATAACAAAATATAATAAAATTATCTAAATATAATCTATAAGGGCATATTTCATAATATATACATACCACAAAATATTTTAAAATATATATTTAAGATAAAAAAATTATATATTTAACATAATCATTATTACATTAAAAATATATAATGTAGATATTGCATCCTATAAAATACAAATTAAAATAGTTTATAGTATTATGTTTTTTCTTACTTGTATATATTTAAAACGGTAATTCTTCATCAAATTCTACGCTAGATAAATCTTCTTCCAATAATTTATCTTTAAATTCATTATCTATATCATCTTTGTTTTTTGTTAATTCTGTATGTACATTACTAGAAATATTTTCTTGTATAGTAGAATTTTTATTTCCATGTACTCTACTACCCAACATTTGCATTTTACCATTCATATTTACTAATACTTCAGTGGTATAACGATCAATGCCATGTTTATCTTTCCATTTTCTTGTTTGTAAAGAACCCTCAATATAAATTTGTGATCCTTTTTTTAAATATTCTCCAGCAATTTCAGCTAATTTACTAAACAATATTACTCTATGCCATTCCGTTTTTTCCTTCATATCTCCTGTTTTTTTATCTTTCCAATATTCCGAAGTTGCTATAGTAATATTTGTAACAGCATTACCATTAGGAAGATATCGTATTTCAGGATCTTTCCCTAAATTACCAATTAAAATAACTTTATTTACTCCTCTACTGACCATAATATATTATCCTTAAATAAAAAATAAATAATTTCTATATAAACAAATTTATTATATATAAAAAAATAAAATTTTTGTTCAATACCATTACATTCTTAAAATAAATATTAATTTTTATTATAAAAATATTAATTATTATGTCATTTAATAAAAATTTTAACCCATAATAAAAAGAAAAATATGAAAAAATATAAATATTCTATGCAAAAACAAAATATTAATAATTTAAAATTACCTTATTCTATAGAAGCAGAACAATCTGTCTTAGGCGGATTGATGTTAGATAATAAAAAGTGGGATAATGTTGCAGAGCATATTATTGATAAAGACTTTTTTCATATATCTCATAGATTAATCTTTAATGAAATGCAAAAATTAATCAATACAAATTATCCTATTGATCTTATTACTCTCTCTGAATCACTAGAAAAAAAAGGTATATTAGAAAAGATAGGAAAATTCTCTTATTTATCAGAAATTATAAAACATACACCAAGCACAGAAAATATCATAGCATATGCAAATATAATAAAAGAGAGAGCAATTTTAAGAGATATTATTAAAATTGGTAATAAAATATCAAATATTGGATACCAACCAAAAGAAAAAACAATTTTAGAAATTTTAGATTATGCGGAATTTAACATATTAAATATTTCTCAAAAAAGATTAAAAAAAAGTAATCATCCTAAAAATATTAAAACTATGTTAGACCAGACAATTACAGTCATTGAAAATTTAATTAAATCACCGAAAAATAATATTACCGGAATTGATACAGGATATCAAGACTTGAATAAAAAAACATTAGGACTCCAACCTTCCGAATTAATTATTATTGCAGCCAGACCTTCAATGGGTAAAACAACATTTGCTATGAATATTTGTGAAAATGTAGCCATGATATATGAAAAACCAGTATTAATATTTAGTTTAGAAATGCCAGGAGAACAAATAATTATCCGCATGCTTTCCTCATTATCGCGTATTTATCAAAATAAAATTAAGACCGGAAACTTAAATGAAGAAGATTGGTCTAACCTGTCTAGTACAATTAATATATTGCTAAAAAAAAATAATATATATATAGATGATTCATCCAGATTAACTCCTAGTGAAATCCGTTCTAAATCCAGATATTTATATAGAAAAAAAAATGGTTTAAGTTTAATTATGATTGATTATTTACAATTAATTAATGTTCCACATCTGTCTGAGCATAGAAATCTAGAAATTGCAGAAATTTCAAGAACTTTAAAATCTTTATCTAAAGAATTAAAAATACCTATTATTGCATTATCTCAATTAAATCGTTCACTAGAACAAAGATCAGACAAAAGACCAATTAATTCTGATTTAAGAGAATCGGGAGCATTAGAACAAGATGCAGATTTAATTCTTTTTATTTATCGAGATGAAATATATAATGAAAACAGTGAAGCAAAAGGTATTGCGGAAATTATAATAGGAAAACAAAGAAATGGCCCTAATGGTGTTATAAAATTAACATTTAATGGAAATTTATCTCGATTCGATAATTACTGTAATCACGAAGTATCCTATTGATACATGAAAATTATAAATATATTATAATTTTGTCATATATTATTATATAATTGAATTTGTAATATTGAGATACATTATGGAAATAAGTCTACAAAATAATTTTTTAATTGCAATGCCCTCTATACAACAAACAATCTTTCATAAAAGTGTAGTATATATTTGTGAACATAATACCAATGGGGCCATGGGTATCATAATTAATAAAGCGTTCAAAAAAATAAAAATCAAACATATTTTAAAAAAATTAAATATTGAAACATCATATTATACATTTGGCCCTATCCTACATGATGCCGTAATGATTGGAGGACCAATCGCTCAAGATCGCGGTATTGTAATCCATGCTATAAAAAAAAAATTCTATTCTAGTTTAAAAATTACAAAAAATACTATTATAACTACTTCTAAAGATATTTTAGAATCTTTAGGAATGATTCAAAAAACAAATAATATATTACTTTTCTTGGGATATTGTATATGGGATAAAAACCAATTAGAAAATGAATTATTACATAATGTATGGTTAACTATCCCAGCAACACATAATGTATTATTTCATACAACCCCAAAAAAAAAATGGAATAAGGTAAATAAAAAATTAGGAATACCCCTATATCAATTATCTAGTCACCACGTATATTTATAAATATGATCATATTAGCATTTGATTTTGGAACAAAAAATATTGGAGTAGCAGTTGGTCAAAAAATTACAAATACCGCTAGATCTTTACAACCCATTCAAATATATAATAAAAAAATTAATTGGAATAATATTCATAATTTAATTATAACATGGGAACCTAAATTAATGATAGTAGGATATCCCTTAAATATGGATGGAACAAAACAAAAAATTACTCATACAGTTAAATATTTTGCTAAAGAATTATATACTAGATTCCTAATACCAATTAAATTACAAGATGAAAGATTAACAACTATAGAATCAAAATCTATACTATATTTACAAGGAGGTTATAAAAAATTGAATAAAAATAAAATAGATTCTTTATCTGCAGTATTAATACTAGAATCATGGTTTTCAAAAAATTGTATATAAATGTATGATAAAATATACTAATTTTATAAATCAAAACCCTTAATTATGTTAATACCTCAATTAGGATTATATATTCATATACCATGGTGTTTAAAAAAATGTTTATATTGTGATTTTAATACATATCAAATAAAAAAAAATACAAAAATCACTATTCATTATATTAAACATATGATTCATGATTTAATAAATGATACATATTTAATAAAAAATAGAATAATAAAAACTATATTTATAGGAGGAGGAACTCCTAGTTTATTAAATTATAAACTATTAAAAATACTAATGAATAATATTAAAAATATTATAAATATCGATAATAATATAGAATTCACTATCGAAATTAATCCTGAATTTATTACTATTGATACAGTAATTAAATATACTAAAATAGGAATTAATAGAATATCTATCGGTGTACAAAGTTTTAATAATAAAATATTAAAATCTCTTGGTAGAACACACTCTTCTATTACAGCTATCAAAATAATCAAACAAATTAAAAAAAATACAAAATTAAACATTAACATAGATTTAATGTATGGATTACCTAATCAAACTATATCACAATGTATAATAGATCTAAAACAAGCGATATCCCTTAAACCAAACCATATTTCTTGGTATCAACTAAACATAGAAAAAAATACTATATTTTATTATCAAAAACCAAGCATTCCTCAAGAAGAAAAAATATGGAAGATGTATACTAAAGGTAATAAACTCTTACATAAGAATAATTATAAAAAATACGAAATATCTTCATATACAAAAAATAATTCTCCCTGTTATCACAACTTAAATTATTGGAAATTTGGTGATTATATTGGGATAGGTTGTGGATCATACGGAAAGTTTACACAAATTACAGGAAAAATTATAAGAACCATAAAACAAAAAAGAATATATGACTATATAAATAATAAAAAACAATACTTATATAAAATATATAATATTTCTAACCAAGATAGACCATTCGAATATTTTATTAATACATTTAGATTATTAAAACCCATAAACAAAAAACACTTTTACCAATCTACTAAGATAAAACCGAAAAATATTCAACATATCATTAAAAAATCTATATTAAAAAAATATCTTATAGAAACAGAAAACTATTGGTCTATTTTACCATACGGAAGAATTTTTCTTAACAACCTGCTTTCCTATTTCATACATATATAAAAGTAATCATAACACTATTTAACACAAATAAAAATTAAATTATAAATTTTATTATTTTTTAACAGTGCTTTTTGGGCAAATCGAGTAGATAAAAAACCAGAATAATATGATAAACAATAAAATTCTGAAATATTTTTTAGATTTTGAATACCATTTGTTATATCTACAATACTATGATAATATGATTTACAATCTGTAATTATATGTAATATACCCCCCGGAACTAATTTGGTACATACCAAATTAATAACAGATATATTCAATATTCTTCTTTTATGATGACGTAATTTTACCCAAGGATCAGGGAAAAAAAATTGTATAATATGAATAGAATTATTACATATCATATATTGTAATACTTCTACTACATCATGTAAAATCACTTTAATATTATTAATACATTTCCCCTCCAAAAATAACTTATGTATTATTTTAGGGATACTAGGTATATATACCTCTACACCTAAAATGTTATAATTTTTATACATTAAAGCACTATTTATTAAAGAACTACCATCACCAAATCCCACTTCTAGTATTATTGGATTATCTACATTATCAAACATACTACTACAATCTATTTTTTTTTTTTTAAAATCTATACCAATATCTTTCCAATATGTTTTTATCAAATTTATAGATTGTCTACTTAAAGATCTATTACGACAAATAAAACTGCGAGAAGTTCGAATTATATTTCCATCTTTATTATATTGTGGTATACATAAATTATTAGTAATAATATATTTCATATATACTATTCATATCCGATAAATATATTATTATAATCATAAACAAACAAAATAAGTAAAAATTAAATATGAAATATTGGCAGTATGCACAATTAATTATTAATTGGCAACATGTATATGGAAGAAATAATTTACCATGGCAGGTTTATAAAACTCCATATTATACTTGGATTTCAGAAATCATGTTACAACAAACAAAAGTACAAACAGTAATACCATACTTTAAAAAATTTATTACAGAATTTCCAAATATTTATACTATTTCTTGCACTAATATAAATAAAATCTTATATTTATGGAGCGGGTTAGGATATTATTCTAGAGCACACTCTATATATAAAACATCTAAAATTATAATAAATAAATATAATGGTATTATTCCCAACCACGCTACTGAACTAATCAAATTACCAGGAATTGGAAAAACAACAGCAGGAGCTATTATATCACTAGGTTATAATTTATACGCTCCTATTCTAGATGGTAATGTTAAAAGAATATTAATGCGAATTTACAATATACAACCAATATATACACTACATGTCCTACAAAAAAAATTATGGGAAATAATTGAAAATATTACTCCTATCTATAATACTGGAAAATTTAATCAAGGTATGATGGATTTAGGAGCATTAGTATGTTTACCTAAAAAACCAAAATGTCATTTATGTCCAATAAAAAAATACTGTCAATATATACCTCAAAAAGACATACAAAAAATATCATTTAAAAAATTATTAAAAAACAAAAAAAGGTATTATGTAATTTTAAAATATGATCAAACCTTATTCTTACAGCAAAGAAAAGAAAAAAAAATATGGAAAAACTTATTTTGTTTTCCAGAATTTACAAGTATATTGAAAATGAATATTTGGTTATATAAACATAATATACATGATAATAAAAATATTCAATATACAAAAGTTAATCATCACTGTAGTAATATAAATTTACAAATGTTTTTTTTTATTATTCAAATAACAAATAAAAAAAATATAATACAAAATACAAAAAATATATGGTATAATAAAAAATTAAATCAACATATTGGTATACCATCTCCAATAAAAAAAATTATAACTAATTTAATAAAAGAAAATATATGAAAATCATATTTTGTCAATTTTTAAAAAAAATATCTGAAGGATACGAAAAACAATTTTACCCAGGTGAAATAGGAAAAAAAATACACCAAAATATTTCTAAAATAGCGTGGGAAAAATGGATGAAAGAACAAACAAAATTGATTAATGAAAATAATTTAAATATGACAAATATTACACACTATAAAATAGTAGAAAAAAATATGATAAATTTTTTATTTAAAAAAAATAAGACAAAATAATTTATTGATATATAAAAAAAAAAATAATAATATATTTTAATAAATGGTATAATGCCTTTTTTTTTTTACAATTATGAAAATACAAACCCATCAAAAATCTCACTTTTAATACATAATTATATATATATAATTTACTAAACATTCTTGCACGATGTATAAACCATTGATTTTTTTCTTTTTGAGTCAATAAATCATAAAAATTACGAGCGCAACATTTAAAAAATAATTCTTTACACCTAATATCAAAAAAATTTAAATTTTTATTTTTAAATTGCTTTATAGGATCTTTGTGTATCCTTGACATAATTTTTTTATCTTTCCAACAGAAAAAAGCATCATACATTTGTAAATCAACATTATCAAATTTTCTATAAATATGCGATTGTACATAAAATATAACTCTTTGTAAAAGAAAAATATTTTTACGTAATATACGTATTTTTTTTAAATAACATGTAATATTGATACCAAAATGGTTTAACTTATAACTAGTAAAAAAATGAATAGGAATTAATATCGGGCATTTATTAATACTTAAAAAATTTATACCTAACTTAAATAATTTTTTAAATGTCATGCTCTTAATAGATGTATTTTTAATAAATTCTATTAATGTTACAGGATTCATATACAAATCAAAAAAAAACAACATATTAATATTTTTATTATTCCAAAATAAAGGAACAATACAAGTAATATAATTTCTTAATTTTCCAAATATACCACTAATATATATCAAAGGAACATAATTTATAATATTTATTAGAGATTTAATATTATTTTTAAATCTATATTTTAAAAAAAAATTCAATAGTTTGGGTTTTTTATATTTAATTAATTTAAATAAGTTTATTGTTGCATATACATCTGATAAAGCAGTATGTGCATTATTATGAATAATGTTATTACACTTAGTTAAATCAACTAATTTAAAACTCGGTACTCTTGATTCACTATATAACCAATTAATTCCTGTAGGCGATAAAGCGTAACAAGCAATAATAATGTACATTAAATCTATTCTGGAATTATTATTTTTCCAACTCCAAGTATAAGGATCTAAAAAATTTCTATAAAATATATTACGTGTTATTTCATCATCAAAATTGATATTATTATAACCTACTATACAAGTGTTAGTACAATTTAAAATATTATAAATTTTTTCTGAAAAAAAAAATTCATTCATTCCATATTTTAATGTTAACTCTGGAGTAATACCGTTTGTTAAAACAGATATTGGATTTGGTAAATAATCAGTTGGAGGATAACAGTAAAAAATTTTTGGTTTATTAACTATATATAAATTTAAATTAGTTCTGATACAAGCAAACTGACATGGTTTATCTAATGCAGTATGAACACCAAACGTTTCATAATCATAAAACAAAAAACTATCTTCTTGTTTATTTACAGTATATGTATTCATAAAATTCATAATATATTATAAATGTATGATGATATAAATATAAAGTACAATCATATTTATAAAAATTCACTCTCCTCCGACTGGGGTCGAACCAGTGACATACGGATTAACAGTCCGCCGTTCTACCAACTGAACTACAGAGGATTGTATGAAATATTATACTAATGAAATATAATTTTGTCAAACATTTTTTTTTTTTTAAAAAAAAATATAGATTATATTTGTAATTTTATTTATAATATATATATAGGCCCTTTAGCTCAGTGGTTAGAGCAAGCGACTCATAATCGCTGGGTCGCTGGTTCAAATCCAGCAAGGGCCACATTCATAAAATAATAATTTCAATAAAATGAGTACAATATGAATAGACGGAAAAAAAAATTTATTAAATTTGTATTAAAAAAAAAAGTATTACAATTCGGGCAATTTAAATTAAAATCAGGAAGAATCAGTCCTTATTTTTTTAACTCACAGTTCTTATATAGTGGATATGATATATTTAAATTAAGTCAATTTTATGCATATTCTATTATTCATTCAAAAATAAGTTTTAATAGACTTTTTGGGTTAGCATACAAAGGTATACCACTTGTATCATCTACTGCTATAGCATTAAAAATAATATATAATTTAAATATAAAATATGCTTTTAACAGAAAAGAACATAAATTATACAGTGATTCGGGAATAATAGTAGGGAAAGAATTAATAAAACAAAAAATTATTATCATAGATGATGTTATTACTGCCGGATTAACTATACAAGAAAATATAAAACATTTAAATCAGAAAAATATCATATCTGGAATTTTTGTTGCTTTTGATAGAAAAGAAAAAGGAATACTAAAAAAAAATAGCACACATCAAGAAATTCATCAACAACATAATTGTAAAATATTTTCTATTATCAATGTTATCGACCTAATACAATATTTAAAAGAAAAAAATACAAAAAAAGAAGAGTTAAAGAATTTACTATTATATTATAAAAAATATGGATCAAAAAAAATACCCATATAAATACTATAGCTAAAATTATAATCCAGTATGACCAAAACCTTCTACATTTCTTTTTGTATCTTGAAACTCTGAAACTATATTAAAAATTGGTTTTATAATTGGAACAAAAACTAATTGAGCAATTCGATCACCTGGTCGAATTACAAAATTATTATTACTTCTATTCCAAATAGAAAGTAACAATTCACCTTGGTAATCTGAATCAATTAATCCAATTGTATTACCTAATATAATACCATTTTTATGACCTAACCCTGATCTAGGTAAAATCATGGCCGTAATTAATGGATTTCTAATAAAAATAGCAATACCTGTTGGTATTAAAGAAACTGTATTACTAACAATAATTGTATTACTAAATAACATAGCCCGTAAATCTAAACCACAAGAACCAGAAGTAGCATATTTACAAAAAGGAAATACCGAACCTAATCGACTATCTAATATTTTCACATCTATAATGTACATAATTTAAAATATATTTTATAATTAATAACATATTATACCAAAAAAATAAAAAGATGTATTATAAAATACATCTTTGTAAAAAAAATTATTTATTTAAATAATTATACATTATTAATATATCTCAAATGACATAAATAATATTATTTTTTAGTTCTTACTTTAACTAAAATATAACAAGAAACCTCTTTATGTGGTTGAAATACAACTTTATAATTACCAATATATCTAATGAAATTTTCTTTAATAAATATTTCTTGTTTAGATACTATACTACCTATAGATGTTATCTCACCTGCGATATCTTTTGAACCAATAGAACCAAATAATTTACCATTTTCCCCAGAGGAAACATATATATTTATATAATGAATTTTTTTTATCTGTAATACTCTGAGACGAGATTTTGCTATTTTTAATTTATATTCTTGATATACATTTTTATTATAATATTCTAAATCTTGTATATTCTTGTTATTTGCTAATACCGCTTTCCCAGTTGGAACTAGATAATTTCTTGCATACCCCGATTTAACTATCTTGGTACTACCAGATTTACCTAAACCTCTAATATTTTTTAATAGAATAATTTTCATTTTTACCTTATTAAATATTTTAAAAGATACTAACTATGTTGATCAGTATAAGGAATTAAAGAAAGATATCTAGCTCTTTTTATAGCTGTAGATAATTTTTTCTGGTATTTAGTACATGTTCCAGTAATTCTACTAGGAATAATTTTACCACTTTCAGTAATATAACCTCGCAACATTACTATATCTTTGTAATCAACAACTGTAATATTTTCCGCTGTAAACTTACAAAATTTTCTTCTTCGAAAATATCGTACCATATAACCTCTGCATATAAATAAAATATATTTATAAAAAAATAGTTCACATAAATAATATAAATCAATTATTTTTTATTCTCATCTTTTAATTTAATCATAGGAGAATCATGTTGTACTTTATTTTTCATATTAATAATTAAATGTCTAATAATTGTATTATCAAAAATAAATTTCTCCTTGAGTAAGGAAATAAAATTAGATTGTAATTCAATGTTGAAAAGAATATAATATGCTTTATGTAACTTTTTAATAGGATATGCTAATTGTCTTCTACCCCAATCTTCTTCTCTATGTATTAAACCATGATTTTCAGTAATAAATTTTTTATAAACACATATTTTTTTTAAAACTTGTTCTGAATTTTGATCGGGGTTAATCATAACTATAATTTCATAATGATTCATATATTAACCTTGTAAACAATTTATTGCAAAATGCAATAAATTTAAAATATCTATCATAATAGACAGTACTGTACAAATTATTTTAATATACTACATAAATATTTCATGATACATAAAAATATTTTACACATGTATTATACAATAAAAATGTAAAAAAATTAAAATTTATATAAACAACAATATTAATAATAAAATATTATTAAAATTATAAATAATATAATATAAAAATAATTAATGATACTGTTGAATAAAAAAAATAATTTATATATTTTTTTTCTTAAATAAATCATCCAAAACTATAGTTTCACATCTATCCGGGCCAGTAGAAATAATATCTACTAATATATTACCACCACAATATTCTTCAATATATGAAATATATTTTTTAGCTTCTAAAGGTAAATCATGTAAACATGTTACTCCTTTAGTAGATTTTTTCCAACCAGGTAAAGTGATATATACTGGTTGCACATTTTCTAAATTCGAAAATGGAAAAAATTTTTTATTATCTACTAATACATTATTTATTTTATAAGCAATACACACTTTAATTTCTGGTAATTCATCTAATACATCTAATTTTGTTAAACACAAAGAAGAAATAGAATTTAATACAATAGAACGATACAATAAAACTAAATCTAACCATCCTGTTCTTCTTTTACGACCAGTAGTTGAACCAATTTCTTTACCTTTTATACATAAATGCAAACCAATATCATCCTTTAATTCTGTAGGAAATGGACCAGATCCAACTCTCGTACAATAAGATTTCACAACACCTAAAACAAAGTTAATATGTTTCATGTGAGCACCAGAACCAGTAAAAACACCACCAATCGTACTATTAGAAGAAGTCACATAAGGGAAAGTACCATGATCTAAATCTAGTAATGATCCCTGAGCGCCTTCAAAGATAACATGTTTCTTATTACAAAATGCATCTTGTAATAACATAGGAACATCATCTACCTTTTCTAATATACAATCTCTATACTTTAAAACTTCAGTTAAAATATTATTATAATCTACTGGGCTCGATTTATAATAATTCACTAATTGAAAATTATAATAGTCAACATTTCTTTTTAATTTTTTGGCAAACAATTCCATATTATATAAATCAAATATTTTTAAACCTAATCTAGAAACTTTGTCCTCATATGCAGGTCCTATACCTCTTCCAGTAGTACCAATACAATCTTTCCCTAAAGCAAGTTCTCTAGCAAGATCTATTTGTACATGATATTGTAAAATCATAGGGCAATGAGAGGATATAATTAAACGTTTATCTAATTTAATACCTAATTGAGATAACATATCTATTTCTTTTATTAAATCAATAATAGAAATTACAACACCATTCCCTAATACACAAATCACATGATTATGTAAAATACCAGAAGGAATTAAATGTAAAACAATTTTTTTTTTATTAACAACTAATGTATGGCCAGCATTATGACCACCTTGATATCGTACAACATAATTATACATCTCAGTTAAATAATCGACAATTTTCCCTTTTCCTTCATCACCCCATTGTGTACCTAATATCACAATATTTTTATTCATTATTACCCTTATTAAAATATTTAATCATTTTAAATTAAAATTTACAATCAATATTAATTAATATATTATTATAAAAATGATACTCAAAAAAATAGTATATATGTTAAGAATATAACCAATGTAAAGTATTTTTTAACAAAGCAAAACCTTGAGTAGTTAAAATAGATTCAGGATGAAATTGAAATCCACATACTTTATTATGATTATTTCGCACAGACATAACCATATTATTAATATAAGAATTAATTACTAAAGATTTTGGAATATGATATCCAATCAATGAATGATATCTAGCCACTAGTAAAGGATTAGGAATATTTAAAAACATATCTTTTTTATCATGATAAATTAAAGATGTTTTACCATGTAATACTTCCTGAGCATAACCTATGCTACCACCATAATGTTCAATAATAGCTTGATGTCCTAAACAAATTCCCAAAACTGGTATTCTACCAATAACAAATTTCAATAAATTTAATATACATCCTGAATATTTTGGTATCCCAGGCCCAGGAGATAATAATATAATCGGATTATGTAATTTTAATAAAACAGATAAAATAGTATTCAAAGAAACAATATTGCGATAAATAATTACTCTATATCCTAAGACACGTAATTGATCTACAATATTATATGTAAAAGAATCAAAATTATCTATTAAAAGAATATCTTCCAACATACCAATTATATCCCTTCATAATTAGATTGAATAATAGCATTTAAAACAGCTTTAGATTTATTACAACTTTCTAGTGCTTCTTCTACTGGAATAGAATCCAATACAATACCTGCTCCAGCTTGAATTGTTGCAATTTGCTTTTCTATGTAAGCAGATCTAATAACAATACATGTATCTAAATTACCTTCTCCAGTAAAATAACCAATTGCTCCACCATAACTACCTCTTTTAATCTTCTCCGCATTGGCAATTAATTGCATAGCTCTAATTTTTGGAGCACCAGTTAAAGTACCCATATTCATACAAGCAGAATATGCATGTAAACAATCTAAATCATTTTTTAATATCCCTACCACTTTAGAAACTAAATGCATAACATGAGAATAACGATCTACTTTAGTAAGATGTGAAACAAATCTCGTACCTGGAATACAAATTTTTGATAAATCATTTCTAGCTAAATCAACTAACATTAAATGTTCGGATAATTCTTTATTATTTGTACGCATTTCTAACTCAATTCTACCATCTAAATCTAAATCTAATACTCCATATTTATTAATACCCCGAGGGCGAGTACCAGCAATAGGATAAATTTCAATCTTCCTATCATGTGCATTGTATTTTAAAGAACTTTCCGGTGAAGCACCAAATAACATAAAATCTATATCTTGCATAAAAAACATATATGGGCTTGGGTTATTTAGCTTTAATCTATAATATGCAGATAATGAATATATACAAGGTATAAAAAATTGTCTAGAAGGTACGATTTGAAATATTTCCCCCTTTTTAATATATGTCTTCATTTTTTTAACAATTTTTTTATATTCTACATCATCAAAGTTATATTTAATAGGAAGAGTATTAATAATATTAATTGGTATAGTACTGGGTATACTTTCCATCTTTTTTTTAATATGTAATAATCTTTTTCTAATTCTGTTTTTTTCAACAGGATCATTTAAAAATATACTACCTTGAATAGTACTAATTTTTTTAACATGATCAATAATTAATAATACTTCTGATAAATAAAAACAAAAATCCGGGCACTTTTGTATACTATGTACTTTGGGTAAATTTTCAAAAGTATTTACAAGATCATATGAAAATAGTCCACCCCAAAAAATAGATTTTAAACAATCACGAGAAGGTTGAATAATTTGAGAAATAAAACGAAAAGAATCTAATACTGATAAGGATCGTAATTTTTGATCTTCATCCATATTAGCATGTATTTTAGGAAAAATTAATTTCATTTTTCTTTTATAATAACTCACTTTCACTTCTTTCGGTAATACCTTACATATTTTTTTTATTATATTATCGCCATTATGAGAATAAAATTCTAAAATCACTACTTTATTATATGCAATAATACGTATTGCTGTATCTATAATCATCATACTTTCTAATTGTTTTTTTTTATTAATTTCAGCAGATTCTAATAATAAAGTACATTTTTTGTTACCACAAATTTCATGAAATATTAATGCTGGATTATTTATATATGGAACATTAATTTGTATAGTTTCTACTTCATATAAATGATTAAATTGATTCATTTTATCTTTCATTCTAATATTAATACTGCATATTTTATATATTAAACTAAAAATATTTCAAATACTTTCATGAAATTTATAAAAATTTTATTATGTAAACTAATTAACTATTTTAGATGTATGATATAGTACTTCTTTAACTAAATCATGTATATTACAAGCATATAACAAATGTATATTTTCCCATTTTCGTAACCAATTCATTTGTTTTTTACATAATAGATTAGTGGCAAGAATAGATTGATATACCATATCATTATAACTAATACGATTAGAAAAATAAGACCACATTTGTCTATACCCAATACATCGCATAGATGGTAATTCGCAATTTAAATCACCACGATGAAATAATTTTTTTACTTCATCTTCGAATCCTTGTTTTAGCATGCCATAAAATCTATTTTTAATATTATATTGTAAATAATTTTTAGGAGGGATAAGAGCAAATTGTAACACATTATATAAAAATGTATGATTTTGGTTAGAATGTACAACACGATGAGTTTTACCAGTAACTAAACAAATTTCTAAAGCTCGAACAATTCTATAAAAATCACAATAATGTATTCTTTGAGAACTTTCAAAATCTAAAATAGATAAATATTTATGTAATAAAAAAATAAGATTATTTTTTTTATACTTTAAAAATCTCTTTCTTAATATTGCACTCGATGATGGTAAAGTAGATATACCATGTAATAGAACATAATAATAAAACATTGTTCCACCAACTAATAAAGGTATTTTACCTATATTTAATATTTCTTGAATTGATTTTAAAGCATCATTTCTAAACTCTACTACTGAATAAATATCTAATGGATCTTTAAAATTAATTAATTTATGAGGGTGTTTTAATAATTGTGTATTAGTAGGTTTAGCAGTACCAATATCCATATATTTATATATTAATGCAGAATCTACACTAATTAATTCTATAGGTAAATACCTACGTAATTTCATGGCTAATGTTGTTTTTCCAGATCCCGTAGGCCCCATTAAAAATAATACTAATTTTTTTATATTATTTTTATTCATATAAATCTCAGAAAATATAAAAAATTTTACATGTATTATTACATATTATTTTCTATATAAATTATAAAAATCAATTAATCCATTAGTAGAAGAATCATAACCTAAAATACATTCTTTATAAATTAATTTACTATATAAATCGTTTGATATTACCTTACCTAATTCTACACCCCATTGATCAAAACTAAAAATATTAAAAATAATACCTTGTGTAAATATTTTATGTTCATACAATGCAATTAATAAACCTAATGCATAAGGATCAATCTTTTTAAATAAAATTGAATTACTCGGTTTATTACCATCAAAATTTTTAAATTTATCAATATAATTATTATTATATACTTGTATATCATTGGAAGAAAAAAAATTTATTTTCTTAAAATGTTTTCCAAAAGCTAAAGCATGAGTTTGAGCAAAAAAATTAGATAATAAAATAGTATTATGATTATTAATAGAATGATCGGAAATAATAGAAGCAATAAAATCACATGGAATTAACTTCGTTCCTTGATGTATTAATTGAAAAAATGAATGTTGTGCATTAGTACCTACTTCTCCCCACAAAATAGGACCTGTTTGCCAATCTATTTTATCTCCATTTCTATCTATACTTTTCCCATTAGATTCCATGCTACTTTGTTGAATGTACTGTGGAAACTTACATAAATTTTGATAATAAGGTAAAATAACCTCCGTATCAGAATAAAAAAAATTATTGTACCAAATACCAATTAAAGCTAATAAAACAGGAATATTTTTTTCAAAACTAGTATTCTTAAAATGCATATCCATATCATACGCACCGCATAATAATCTATTAAAGTTATCATATCCAATGGATAACATAATAGATAATCCTACTGCAGACCATAAAGAATAACGACCTCCAACCCAATCCCACAACCTAAATATATTGTTTGGTTTAATTCCAAATTCTAAAGCACCTGAAATATTCGCAGTAATAGCAAAAAAATGTTTTTCTATAAAATCATAATTACCAACTTTTTTAAAAAAAAAATCCTGAATAGTCCTAGCATTAGTTAAAGTTTCTTGAGTTTTAAAAGTTTTAGAAGATATTAAAAATATTGTAGATTCAAAATTATTTAATTTAATTATATCCCATACTTCTGTACTATCAATATTTGAAAGATAAAATACATTTAAATGATTATTATACTCTTTTAAAGCTTGTATCACCATTTTAGGACCTAAATCTGAACCACCAATACCTATATTAACAACATTTTTAATCCTTTTACCTGAATACCCTCTCCACAACCCAGAAATAACATCATGAGAAAAATTTTTCATTTTATTTAATACAGAACGAATATCAGACATAATATCTATATTATTTAATATCACTGGTGTATTAGATTGATTTCTTAACGCTGTATGTAATACAGGTCTATTTTCTGTACAATTAATATATTCCCCATTAAACATATCTTGAATCGACTGTTTTAACCCAACCTCATGCACCAATTGTAATAATAACTGTATAGTTTTATCAGTTATTCTATTTTTTGAAATATCTATTAAAACCTGCTTATTATGTAAAAAAAAAGAAAAATTCTTAAAACGATTTTTATCACATTGAAATAAATCAACTAAATGTATATTTTTTATTTCATCAAAATGATTTTTTAAAACCTTCCAAGAAGCAGTTTGAGTAGGATTAATATACTTCATGACATATTCCTTAATAAATTAAATATTATACGATTTATAAAAAACTTGAAAAAAAAATAATACACCTTATATTTATATATAAGATACAATATTGAAATATTAAAATATTTTATCAATATAAATACTTAAAAAATCAATACTATGTACATATTTTATTAGGAGGGAATAAATGTCTTATAAAACTATTTCTTTTTCTCCCACACTAAATAATAATGCATTTTCTGATCGATTTAAACAAATAGATAAAATATTCAGTACATTAACAGGGGAAAAACCAATATCTGAAATACCAAATTATAATTTAATAAAAAAGGATAAAAATCAATATGAATTAATCATACACACTCCCGGATATAATGACAATGAAATCAATATTGTTATGGAAGATGAACAATTAAATATATCTAGTAATAAAAAACAAGACTGTACACAAGAAAAAAAAGAACAAATACAATATATTCACCATGGTATTCAAGATAATAACTTTTCCATGAGTTTTTATTTATATAAACCAATTAAAATAAATTATGCGCAATTAAAATTAGGTATATTAACAATAAACTTTGAATATAAAATGCCAGAATTAAAAAAGACAAAAAAAATAGATATACAAACGTAGTAATATATATTTATGTAAATAATATTATTAATCATAGAATTTTATTGTAAAATATGATATCATTGTTGTTATACACAATACACTTGATAAAATAATAACAATGATACATTTCTATCATTAATAATTTGTAGTATTGATTAAAATAATTATATGAATAATACATGTATGTATCATAAGTTACATTTACAACATTGAAATACAAGAATATTATTATATTATATCACATAATATATGCGGGAATAGCTCAGTTGGTAGAGTGCAACCTTGCCAAGGTTGAAGTCGCGAGTTCGAATCTCGTTTCCCGCTTAAATATTGAATATCGTATATTATATTATTCACCATATGATACATATAAAATATCTATATTATTTAACTAAAAAATTTCTTATTAAATCTCTCAATACGACCACCTTTATTTAATACTCTTTGTTGCCCGGTATAAAAAGGATGACATTTATAACATATATCTATGTTTAACAATTCTTGATTTAATGTAGAAAATAAAATCATGGTATTACCACACACACACTTAGCTGATATTTGACTATATTTAGGATGAATACCTTTTTTCATAATATTAACTCTTAATAAAAATTTAACACGTATAATAAATATTATATTAAATAAATAAATTTAATACAATTTTATAAAATAATAAAATATTTTATTGCAATAAAATATTTAAAATAATAATACTATATAAAAGAGATGTCCATGACAACAATATTAAGTGTTCGATTAAATAAAAAAGTAGTACTAGGAGGAGATGGACAAGCAACATTTGGACATACTGTGATGAAAAAAAATGTTAATAAAATCAGACAACTATATAATAATAAAATTATTGCAGGATTTGCTGGAGGAACAGCAGATGCATTTACACTTTTTGAATTATTTGAAAAAAAACTAGATAAATATCAAGGACAATTACAACGTTCAGCAATAGAATTAGCAAAAGATTGGAGAAGTGACCGCATATTAAGAAGATTAGAAGCAATACTGGCTGTAGTAGATAAAAATATTTCCCTTATTATTACAGGAAGTGGAGATGTCATACAACCAGAAAATGATATTATTGCTATAGGTTCAGGAGGTCCATACGCCCAAGCTGCAGCATATGCTTTACTAAAAAATTCTCAATTAGAAGCACAAGATATTGTAAAAAAATCATTAAGTATCGCAGCAGATATCTGTATATATACTAACCACATTTTTAATATTAAAGAATTACACTCTGAAAAATAAAAAGGATAAATATTATGTCTACAATGACTCCATCAGAAATTGTCAAGGCACTTGATAAATTTATTATTGGACAAAAAAAAGCAAAAAGAGCCGTAGCAGTTGCATTACGAAATAGATGGAGAAGAATGAAAGTAAAAAAAGAAATACGAGATGAAATAACACCTAAAAATATATTAATGATTGGACCTACAGGTGTAGGAAAAACTGAAATTGCAAGAAGATTAGCAAAATTTGCTAATGCTCCTTTTATTAAAGTAGAAGCAACAAAATTTACAGAAGTAGGTTATGTAGGTAAAGAAGTAGATTCTATAATCCGAGACTTAACAGATGTAGCTATTAAAATCATAAGAAACCAAAAAATTGCCAAAAATAAAAAACAAGCAAAAAAACGTGCAGAACAAAAAATTTTAGAAATCTTAATCCCAACAGACAAAAACTGGAATCCAGATAGTAATACACCCAAACCAATCAACACTATTGAAAAATTTAAAAAACAATTAAAAAAAGGAAAGTTAGATGATAAAGAAATTGAAATTAATATCGCAAATCACCCTATGGGAATAGAAATCATGGCTCATCCAGGAATGGAAGAATTAACCAATCAATTGCAATTACTTTTTCAGAATTTAAATCACCAAAAACAAACGAAAAAAAGGTTAAAAATTAAAGAAGCAATAAAATTGCTATCAGAAGAAGAAGCTTCTAAATTATTAAATTCAGAAGAGATTAAAAAAGAAGCAATACGATCAGTGGAACAAAATGGGATTGTATTTATTGATGAGATAGATAAAATTTGCAAAAAAAGAGGAACATCTAATATTGATGTATCTAGAGAAGGAGTACAAAGAGATTTATTACCATTAATAGAAGGTTGTACCGTATCTACAAAACATGGAATAGTAAAAACAGATCATATACTATTTATTACATCAGGAGCTTTTCAAACAACTACTCCATCTGACCTCATTCCAGAATTACAAGGAAGGTTACCAGTAAGAATAGAATTACATCCTCTTAACATAGATGACTTTGAAAAAATTTTAACAAAAACAAAAACATCAATTACTAAACAATATATAGAACTTATGCAAACAGAAGGTATAACTATTAATTTCACAAAAAATGGAATTAAAAAAATTGCAGAAGCATCTTGGAAAGTAAATGAAAATACAGAAAATATTGGAGCAAGAAGGTTATATACAGTATTAGAAAGATTAATGGAAGATATTTCTTTCTATTCTAATAAAGAAAAAAAGGAAATTATTCATATAAATTCAGAATATGTTAGTAAACACTTAGACCAACTAGTTTCCAATGAAAACTTAAATAAATTTATATTATAAAAAATTTACTGTATTATACAAATATACCATACAATCATTATATTGTATTCATTAAGGTCTTAAAATGACAGAATGGGTAGAAGCAAAAATAAAAAAAATAAAAATATGGACTGTACACTTATTTAGTATAATATTAGAAGCTCCAATATTACCATTTTATGCAGGACAATTTGCGAAATTAAGAATCAAAAATAAAAAAAAATATATTAACAGAGTATATTCTTACGTAAATGAACCAAAAGATAAAAAATTAGAATTTTGTATTAGATTAATTCCTCAAGGAAAAATGACAAACCAATTATATAATTTATTACCAGGAGATAGTATACTTATTACTAAACAATCCAATGGATTTTTTACAATGTTCGAAATACCAAAATGTAAAAATTTATGGATGATAGCAACTGGAACAGCAATTGGACCATTTTGTTCTATACTACAGGATGAATCAGAATTATACAAAATTAAAAAAATTATAATATTATATGCTGTAAGCTATGTAACAGAACTTATATATTTACCATTAATACAAAAAATAAAAAAAAAATATAAAAATAGAATAATCATACAAGCAATTATTAGTAGAGAAAGACACAAAAAATATATTACGGGCAGAATTCCTATTTTACTTAAAAGTAAAAAAATTGAAAACAAAATACAATATTTCATCAATCCTACTGATACACATATAATGTTATGTGGAAATCCAACCATGGTTAAAGACACACAACATTTTCTTATTAAATACAAAAAACTCAACAAACATCTCAGAAGATATCCAGGTCATATCAGTATAGAAAATTATTGGTAAATAGATATAAAATATAGAAAATGTTAACAATTTTCAAAAGAAAAAGATATAACATGTTTAATATGATTTGTACCTAATAAAATCATCATTAATCTATCTATACCAATTGCAACACCAGAACAATCGGGCATATATTGTGAATCTAAAGCGTTTAATAAACGAAAATCAATCTCTCTACTTTCTAAACCATATTTTACTCTCTTAACATTATCTTGTTCAAATCTCTTTTTTTGCTCTACTTTATTAATTAATTCATAGAAACCATTACCAATTTCAATACCTTTAAAAAAAATTTCGAATCTATCGGATACTAAATGATTTTTTTGATTAATTCTAGCAAGCATAGCCTGCTCTCTAGGATAATGATAAATAAAAATAGGTATTTCCAGTCCAATCTTAGGTTGTATATATATCATAAATAATAATTCTAAAATATCTACAATATTGTTTTTACTACTAATCAAATGTTTATGATGTAAAGAACATAAAATAGAGTTTAATTCTTTTTTATTAGTATGTAAAGGATCAATATTCAAATATCTAATAAATATATCTTGATATGAAATCATTTCACAATATAAAATATTAAAAACACAATAAAAAAAAAACTTAATCATATCAATCATATCAAACATATCATAAAATGGTTGATACCATTCTAACATGGTAAATTCTGGATTATGATACCTACCAATTTCATCTTTTCTAAAAACATGACAAATTTGATAAATAGGACCAATACCTAACGATAATAGTCTTTTCATATGGTATTCTGGACTAGTAATTAACCACATAAAAATATTTTTATTATATAAAAATTGATCTTGATATACTACTTTTAAAGAAGAAATATTGACATCTGTAATAGTATATTTTGTCAATAAAGGAGTATCAATTTCCAGTACTTTTTTTTTAAAAAAAAAACTCCGTATTTTAGAAAAAAATATAGCTCTCTTTCTTAAAAAGAAATTTTTTTGCATACAGTAAATCATAATCAACCTATATTTAAATATTTTAAAATGGATAATTTATTTATAAATAATAGATAAAACGAAATAATACAAATACATATATCATTCAATAATATAATATTTTTATTATTTTATATCATGTACAAATACATGTTATGTATTTATCGCAATATGCAAAAAAAAAA
>NZ_OZ060377.1:406875-421582 GCF_964059075.1 Buchnera aphidicola (Pterocallis alni)
AAAAAAAAAATAAAAAATAATTTATTTTTTAAAGATCAATATAATACATATTGTATCATATTAATTTTTGTATCATATATAAAAATAAATTATATATGATACGAAAAATATTCATAATTGTATGACATAATATATTAATTTATAAATATTATATTGTTATATAAATATATAAATAAATAATTACATATTTTATATTTTTATTTCCAATATTTTATATAATAATATTTTAAAAAATTAATATATGCAAACAATACAAAAAATTAAAAATTATATAAAATTAACATATTTTTCTTCTAATAAATTGTATTATTTAATTAAAAAAAACATCTTTTAGCATATTCATTACTCGAAAAGTATTAGCAAACATTTTACAATTCATAAATACAGATTTAGTAAACTCTAAAGGGGGGGCATTATATTTCAATTTAGAAAAAGCAACTGGAGAAAAATATTCCATATCTAAAGCAAAATCTTGCATAATAGAATCATATTTTTGATTTTTGATATCTTTCCCAATATGGGTAAATGGAATATATGAAAAGATATAATCTTTAAATTCTTTTTCTAAGTCGTGAGGGGAATCTTCGTTTCTTTTTAATCCAGAAATATTTGTACTATGATTTGATGCAATATAATTAGTATGTATATATTTTAAATTATTAGAATATATAATCGGTGTTTCATAATTTTTGCTTTTTAAAAACATGGAAACATTTTTATTGTTCATTAATTCATTTGTTTCACATTTTACTCTATGATTCATATTGATAGAATTATTTCTAGTAATAATATGTGTTCTATTGTATTTTATTACATGGTTAGAAGTAATACGATTATAATTAAATAACATATGTTTTACTTCCTAAAAAAAAATATCATTAAAAATAATTTATTAAGAATGTACTAAACTTCTTAAAGTATTAAAATATATTGGAATTAATAATATATAATAATAGTTAATACTCAATCGAGTATCACTAAATTATATTATATCATAATACAATTATATTACAATAAAATAAATTGAAATAAAATTTTGCATACTAAAAAATATATATCACTCAAAATATAATTTAATATGCATATTTTTATTCATATAATATTTATATTCAATATATATCAATTAATGCTTTTGTGTAGCAATATTTAAATTATATATAGTTTTTACTCCAATTAATAATAACGAAATAATAAACAAAGAAATACCCAACCAATTCCCTATTGACCAAAATATACCACCACATGTACCTAAAATACTTGAACCTAAATAATAGCAACATAGATATAAAGAAGAAGCTTGTCCTTTAGCTATTTTAGAACGATAACCTATCCAACTACTAGCAATAGAATGAGCAGCAAAAAATCCACTAGCATATAACATTAAACCAAGAACAATTAAAATTAAAAAATCCCACTGTGTTATTAAAATACCTACAATCATTGAAAATAAAGAAAAAATTAAAACATTTTTCCTACCATATTGTTGAATAAAATCACTCGCTTTAGGAGAACTATAAGTACCAGTTAAATACACTACAGAAAATAAACCAATGATCACTTGATTTAATGAAAAAGGAGGAATCATCAATCTATATCCCACATAATTAAATAAAGTTACAAAACTACCCATTAAAATGAAACCTACAATAAACAAAGAAGACAATACTGAATCACGACACTGTAACATAAAACTAGATAAAATCTTTTTAGGATTCAAAGAAAGACTATGGAAATTTTTTGAAGGAGGCAAAATGTAAACAAATAATAATGAACCAAATAAAGAGAGTAATCCGATCATCAAGATAGATATTTTCCAAGAAAAATAAGTTATTAACATACTACTAAATAATCTACCAGAAAACCCTGCAATAGTATTTCCACTAATATATAAACCTATAGCAAAAGAAAGGATAGGGGGGTATATTTCTTCACTTAAATAAGTCATAGCTACAGCTGCTACACCGCTTAGAGAAAAGCCAGTTAACATTCTCAGTACTATAATTTCAGTCCATGTATGCATGGTAGCACATAAAATCGTTAATAACGTAGATAACAATAAAGAACTACTCATAATAATTTTTCTACCAAATGTATCTGATAATGAACCGGTAAATAACATACCAAAAGCCATCGATGCAGTTGCTGCAGATAAAGATAAACTACTTTGAGCGGGAGTTAAATGAAATTCACTAGAAAAAGTAGGTAAAATAGGTTGTACACAATATAATATAGAAAAAGTAGATAATCCAGAAGCAAACAACGCTATAATAACTTTATAAAATTGCATGGTACCACTATGTATATATTTTTTATTACATTTCTTTTTTGGTATACATGGCACATTATTTTTTTTATAAACTACACTATTATGTTCCAAAAAAACTCCTTATTAATAAAATATATTAAAATAATACGTAATATAAATATATTATATTTTAATAGATTTAAACAAATCAAATATATTTATCAATATATATATATCCATCATATATATGTTCAGCTGGTCCATTCATATAAACAAAATGATTATATCCTGACCACATAACTTCTAAACTTCCACCAAGCAATACAACACTAACGGTAGATGTTAATAATTTTTGTGTGATTCCAAATACTACAGAAGCACAAGCACCACTTCCACAAGCTCTCGTTTCTCCTACACCTCTTTCATATACCCTTAATAAAATACTTTTATTTGAAATTATTTCTATAAAATTAACATTAATTCCATTAGGGAATAATGTATGTTGTGCATTCAAAAAAGAACCAATTTTATTTACAGAACAAGTTTTAATATCTTTTACTATAATAACACAATGTAAATTTCCAATAGATACTAAACCAAATTTTATTATCTTATTATCTATTTCAATATTATAAACATCTTCTTGTTTGGAACAAAATAATGGAAATTGTTTAAAATACAAATTAGGTTTACCCATATTAACTACAATATTATTTTTATTAAACAGGTGAATAAACATTTCAGTATTATATGTTTTAATAAAAATTTTTTTTTTATATGTTAATTTTTTTAAATATACAAAATATGCAAAACATCTCGCACCATTACCGCATTGATACACTTCAGAACCATCGCAATTAAAAATACGGTAATAAAAATCAAACTTTTTATTACTAGACCGTTCTACAAGTAATAATTGATCAAACCCTATACCAGTGTAACGATTGGAAAAAATTTTAATAATCTTTTTAATACATGAAACTTCTTGATTAATTTTTTCAATCACTACAAAATCATTTCCCAAACCATGCATTTTAGAAAAAAATATTTTTTTTTTATTAATCATATTCATTATAATAATAATTTATAAAACAAAAGTTGTATTCAGAACATTTATTAATTCTAATAAATAAAGTATATATTAAAATATTTATGGAAAAAAATATGGAACTTAATCAGTATCAATTCTGTATCATGTTTAATAAAATATTATTCAATATTGAAAAATATCTTGATCATTTTAATAATAAACATGATTTAGATTATGAAATCATAAATCAAATGATGTTAATATCATTTTCCAAAAATAATAAAATTATTATTAGTAAACAAGAAATACATAAACAAATCTGGCTAGCTAATAAAACTAATGGATATCACTTTAATTACAAAAATAATCATTGGATTTGTAGTAAAAGTAATAAAAATTTTTGGGACATTTTAACTGAATCATTTTATAAACATGGAAACGAAACAGTAAATTTTACCAAATTATATAAACAAACATACAATCAAATCTTATAATATTGATGCGCCTCGTCGGCGAAAGAGGATTTGAACCTCTGACCTACTGGTCCCAAACCAGTTGCGCTACCAAGCTGCGCTATTCGCCGAAAAATAATATATAAAACGTATTTTGGGTGACTAATGGGACTCGAACCCATGACATCTGGAATCACAATCCAGAACTCTACCAACTGAGCTATAGTCACCATTAAATTATATTAATCACATCTTTATTACATAATGTAAAATATTAGCACATGCGCTCGACAGGAATTGAACCTGAAACCTCTACCTTCGGAGAGTAGTACTCTATCCATCTGAGCTACGAGCGCGCAATAAAAATATTTTAACGGTATATAAACAATTTATTTTAATATACTTCATATTAATACATAAAGTATATTAAAATAAATATATTTATTACCTTTTCATCATATTAAAAAATTCATTATTATTTTTAGTCATAGATAATTTATTTATTAAAAACTCCATTGCATCAATTTCATTCATAGTATGAATTATTTTTCGTAAAATCCAAATCTTTTGTAATTCTTGAGCAGAAGTTAATAATTCTTCTCTCCTTGTTCCCGATCTGTTATAATCTATAGCTGGAAAAATACGTTTCTCAGCAATTTTACGAGATAAAATTAACTCCATATTTCCAGTTCCCTTAAATTCTTCGTAAATAACTTCATCCATTTTAGAACCAGTATCTATTAATGCTGTTGCAATAATGGTTAAACTACCTCCTTCTTCCACATTTCTTGCTGCACCAAAAAATCTTTTAGGCCGATGCAAAGCGTTAGAATCTATACCTCCTGTTAATACTTTACCAGAAGATGGAATAACAGAATTATAAGCGCGAGCTAATCTAGTAATTGAATCTAATAAAATTATAACATCTTTTTTATGTTCTACTAATCTTTTTGCTTTTTCTATAACCATTTCAGAAACTTGAATATGCCTAACAGCTAATTCATCAAATGTAGAAGCTATCACTTCTCCTTTTACTAATCTTTGCATTTCTGTTACTTCTTCAGGGCGTTCATCAATTAACAAAACAATTAATATACAATCAGGATAATTGTGAGCTATACTTTGAGCAATGTTTTGTAACAAAATTGTTTTACCGGCTTTAGGTGGAGCTACAATTAAACCTCTTTGCCCTCTACCAATAGGAGCAGATAAATCTAACACTCGAGCTGTTAAATCTTCTATTGTACCATTACCAATTTCCATTTTCAATCTCGAATTAGTATGTAAAGGTGTTAAATTTTCAAATAAAATTTTATTTGTAGCTTCATTAGGTAAATCAAAGTTAATTTTTTTAATTTTTAATAAAGCAAAATATCTTTCTCCATCTTTTGGAGGACGAATTTTACCTGAAACTGTATCTCCTGTTCTTAAATTAAATTTTCTAATTTGACTAGGAGAAACATATATATCGTCTGGTCCGGATAAATAATAACTATCAGACGATCTCAAAAAACCAAATCCATCTTGTAGGATTTCTAACACTCCATCCCCAAATATATCTTCTCCACTTTTTGAATGTTGTTTTAGAATAGAAAATATTATATCATGTTTTCTCATTCTAGCTAAATTTTCTAATCCTATATTATTACCAAGAACAATCAACTGAGTAACTAACATGTTTTTTAGTGTAGTAAGGTTCATAAAATACAGTTCTTAGTAAGATAATAATATATAAGTAAAAAAAATTTTCATGTATACTAAATACATAAATATTTTATGTATTTATAATTACGTATAATATATATTTATATATTAACATTATAATTAAAAAATATCTAACTATTTTAAAAAAAAAATTAATAAATAATATTATATACTAAAAAACATTAAATATTTAAGTATCCATTTAATATTTTTTTTATCTCTATTTTAGAAATCACTCCAGTGTGTCTAGATAATATTTTTTTATTATGAAATATAATTAAAGTTGGTACACTTTGAATATCATACTTTTCTACAATATTTTGGAATTTATCAATATTAATTTTACTAACAATAATACGCTCTTTATAATCTCTAGCAATATCTTCTAAAATAGGAATAAATATTTTGCAAGGATGACACCATTCAGCCCAAAAATCTACAACAACAATTTTATTATTATTTAAAACAATTGAATCAAAATTTTCATTGTTTAAGTTTATTAAATAATTATTTTCCATATTCACCTTTTAAAAAATATAAAATCAACAAAGATTTAAAAAAATATATAGATACATATAATACATTTAAATAATTTTAAATATAATCATATATATTATTATGTATCATACATTAATCATTCATGTAAAATACGTATATAAAATTATACTATATATATTTATTATAACAATTAATGTATGTATTTCAATTAAAAAATAGATTATTCATATCAAGTATGATACATATATTTAATATATACAATACATTTTTTTACACCATTGAAAACAAATTAATAATATATCATTCTTGCAAAAAAAATTATTTTCTATATCTTTTGTAAAAAAAAAAATTATATCATTAATGCTATTATAAATATTTATACAAATAAATATATTATATTACATTATAAAAATGTAATTACCCAGTCTAATACCACCTGGATAATATCATAATACTGTTTAATATTAATACATTTCATAATATAACTCGATAAAATTATTAAATGTATAAATAAAATTATTGTATTTTTCTCTTATTTATTCATATAATTCATTAATATTATTATATTTTCAATAAATATAATTTAAATAATTAAAATATATTTATTATTTATCAGTAAATTAATTAATTCACAACTCAAAATTCATATCAAAAAAATAATTTAAATATTTTTCAATTTTATATCTTATAATCAATTTTATCAAATAAATTAAATATATTCAAATAATATATAAAATAATTTTTTATTTATAAAAATAATTTTTATAAATTGTATATAAAAATTCAATATTTATACACTGGTCCATTATTAAATAATTTCAAATTAAATTATATTATATAATATAAATATATTAAATATTTTTCTAAATATTATTTAATATTTATTTAATGAAAAAAATATTTCATTAAATATACATATAAAATATGTATGTATTAATAATATACAATTGTTACATTTAATAATAATAGTATTTTTTACAAAAATGTATTTTTACATATATACTATATAAAGAAATAATGATGTAATATGTAAATATTAAAATATAACATATTCATCACCATATTTATAATTTTATCATGTAAAAATAATGTATTTTGTATTAATACAACAGATGTATTCTATATTTTTATATTCAACATAATTTATATATTATTCAAAAAAATAATTCAATAAATTTATACTGATATGATTAAAATATTATTATATACATACAATATATTTTTTAAATAATTATTAAACATTGGTAATACTTTTCATACCAGTCATATAACTTCTTAATTTTCTTCCAATTTTCTCTATAGGATGATTATAAATAGTCAAATTTAATTTTTGTAATTCCTGATTATCAATAGAACGTTGTGATATTGCACAACCAATATCTTCATAATGAATATTATATAAAAATTGTTTTAATATCGATAAACTATTTTTATTAAATAAATAACTACCGTATTCTGCTGTATCTGAAATAACTAAATTCATTTCATAAAAACGATTTCTAGATATTGTATTGGCAATTAATGGTAATTCATGTAAAGACTCATAATAAGCGGATTCTTCTTTGATTCCCGAATCAACCATAGTTTCAAAAGATAATTCTACTCCAGCTTTTAATATAGCAACCATCAAACCACCATAATTAAAAAAATCTGATTCTAATAACTGATTATGCACTTTCGGAGCTCTTTCTAATGCTGTATTCTTTATTTCTTTTCTCCATGCTAATAAATTTTTATCTTTAGCTTTCCAGTCACAAATCATATTATAAGAAAATACACCAGATAAAATATCGTCCATATGTTTTTGAAATAATGGTGTCAATATAGTTTTTAATTGATTAGATAACTCACAAGCTCTAAATTTTGCAGAATTAGATAATCTATTCAGCATTAAAGTAATACCACCATGTTTTAAAGCTTCTGTAAGAACTTCCCAACCATATTGTAATAATGATACTATATAATCAATTGAATGACCATTTTCTAATAATTTATCATATAAAACTAAAGAGCTGCTTTGTAATAATCCACATAATATAGTTTGTTCACCCATTAAATCAGATTTTACTTCAGCAATAAAAGAAGATTTTAATACGCCTGCTTTATGACTACCAATAGCAACAGCCCAAGCTTTAGCTTGGTTTAAACCCATATTTAAAGGATCATTTTCATGATGCACAGCAATTAAAGCTGGTACTCCAAATCCTCTTTTGTACTCTTCACGTACTTCTGTTCCTGGGCATTTTGGAGCAACCATAATAACAGTAATATCTTTTCTAATTGATTCTCCAACTTCAACAATATTAAATCCATGTGAATAACCTAATGTAGCATTCTTTTTTATTAATGATTGTATATCTTTAATCACTTTAGAATGTTGTTTGTCAGGTGTTAAATTAATAATTAAATCAGCATGAGGGATTAATTGATTATATGTACCAACACAAAAATTATTAATGGTAGCATTTTTCCAAGAATTATTTTTATTTAAAATGCTCTCTTCTTTTAAAGCAAAAGAAATATTTAATCCTGAATCTCTCATATTTAAACCTTGATTTAAACCCTGAGCACCACATCCAATAATAACTATATTCTTTCCTTTTAAAACATTAATACTATTTTTAAAATGTTCTCGAGATAAAAAAGAACATTGTTTTAATTGAGTAATCTGATTGCGAAAATTTAAAGTATTAAAATAATTATTCATATTTATCATCCTAATGTATAGATATAAAATATTATATATTTAATATAATATAAATTAAATATATTTATTATAGTATAACATGTTATATATTATTAATTTTTTTTTTATCACGTGCTGCACCTTTATCGGCACTCATCGCATAATTAGCATACATTTTTAATGATAGAGAAATAATTCTTTTTCTATTTTTAGGTTTATATGCTGTATTTATTCTTTCTTCTTCTAAATATTTTCTTTTTTTTAACTCTTGTTCTGTAACATTAACACTAATTAATCGTTTTAAAATATTAATATATATTAAATCGTTATTTTTAACTAAAGCAATTAAACCTTTATTTGCTGCTTCAGGTGAAATGTGACCAATAGATAAACCAGAGGTTCCTCCAGAAAATCTACCATCTGTAATTAATGCACAATATTTATCTATACCCATAGATTTTAAATAAGTACTAGGATATAACATTTCTTGCATTCCTGGGCCACCTTTTGGACCTTCATATATAATTACTACTACATTTCCTGGTTTAACCTCATGATTTAATATACCTGTGACAGCACTTTCTTGACTTTCATAAACTTTTGCATAACCTTGAAAAATTAATTGTTTAGAATTTAAACTTGCAGTTTTTATAATACATCCATTTTGTGCTATATTTCCATATAATACACATAATCCGCCATCTTTATTAAAAGAAAATTTTCCAGAACGAATACAACCATTTTCTCTATTTGTGTCTAAATTTTTCCATCTAAAAGATTGAGAATAAGGTTTGATAGTTTTAATACCCATAGGTCCCGCTTTAAACATATTAATGACATTTATATCATGAGTATTAACAATATCATATTTTTTTAACATATCTATTAATTGTATGCCTAAAATATTATTTACACTAGTATGTATTAAATGAATTCTATTTAATTCTCCTAATATACCCATTACCCCACCTGCACGATGTACATCTTCTACATGATATATTGTAGAACTAGGGGCTACTTTACATAAGTGTGGCGTTGTTTTAGATAAATGATTAATATCATCCATAGTAAAATCGATATTACCTTCTTGAGCAGAAGCTAATAAATGCAAAATAGTATTTGTAGAACCACCCATTGCAATATCTAATCTCATAGCATTTTCAAAAGAAAGTTTATTAGCAATATTACGAGGTAAAGTAGAAACATCATTATATTTATAATATCTTTTAGTTAATTCTACAATGGTTTTAGCTGAATCAAGAAATAGCTGTTTTCTATCCACATGAGTAGCTAATAAAGTACCATTACCGGGTAATGACAATCCTAATGCTTCCATTAAACAATTCATAGAATTTGCTGTAAACATACCAGAACAAGATCCGCAGGTTGGGCATGCAGAATTTTCAATATCATATATTACATGATCCGAATAATTAGGGTTAGCACTATTACTAATAGCATCAACTAAATTAATTTTATGCATACCATGCACATTATTAATTTTTCCTGCTTCCATAGGTCCACCAGATACAAAAACTGTTGGTATATTTAATCTCAAAGATGCCATAAACATTGCTGGAGTAATTTTATCACAATTAGAAATACATATCATAGAATCAACACAATGAGCATTAATAACATATTCAATAGAATCTGCAATTAATTCTCTAGATGGTAAAGAATATAACATACCGGAATGACCCATGGCAATACCATCATCAATAGCAATAGTATTAAATTCTTTTGCTACTCCTTTTCCTGATTTATTAATTTCTTTTATGATTAAATTTCCTACTTGTTGTAAATGAATATGTCCTGGAACAAATTGAGAATACGAATTGACTACAGCAATAATTGGTTTTTTAAAATCTTCATCTTGCATACCTGTGGCACGCCATAATGCTCTAGCTCCTGCCATATTTCTACCACTAGTGGTAGTTTTAGATCTATATATTGGCATAAATTTTTTCTCTAAAATGAAATAATTTTTTAAAAATAAAAAATATTTCAAAAAAAATAAAACTTCATTTTAATATAAATTTATTTCAAAACAATTAAAATATTTTTAAAAAATTTATTAAAATGATAAATATATAAATTAAATGAATTATTACAGGGATGGAGGGAATTGAACCCCCAACTTTCGGTTTTGGAGACCGATACTCTACCAAATTGAGTTACATCCCTTAAAGTAAATAAAAATATTATACTAATTTAAAAAAAAATAGTCTACTATTAATACGATAATATTTTATTTTAACATGTTACATACATTAATTATATAATTAAAAATATATTATATTTAATATTAAAAATTATATTTTATATTTATTAATAAATATAAAATTTGATATATATAATTTATAATTATTATAGGATAATAATTCATGAATAATGCAATTTATTTAGATTATGCTTCTACAACTCCAGTAGATCATAGAGTAACTCAAAAAATGATGAGTTATTTAAGTTTAAATGGTATATTTGGTAATTCAGCATCTCGATCACATAAATTTGGATGGTTATCAGAAGAATCTATAGATATTGCCAGAGAACAAATATCTCAACTTATTAATTGTGATGCACGTGAAATTATTTTTACTTCTGGTGCTACTGAATCTAATAATTTAGCAATTAAAGGATGTTGTGATTTTTATAAAAAGAAAGGAAATCATATTATCACTAGTAGTGTAGAACATAAATCAGTATTAGATACATGTAAATATCTTGAATATCAAAAATATAATGTTACTTACATTAATCCAAAAAAAAATGGAATGATTAGTATAAAAAATATAATATCTAAAATTAATTCAAAGACAATACTAATTTCTATCATGTTTGTAAATAATGAAACAGGGACAATACAAAATATTTCTAAAATATCAAATATTTGCCTTCAAAAAAATATTTTATTACATGTGGATGCTACACAAGCAATTGGAAAAATAATAATTGATTTAAAAAAAATACATATTGATTTAATGTCATTTTCAGCACATAAAATATATGGTCCTAAAGGAATTGGGGTACTATATATCAAAAGAAAACCAAGGGTTAGATTATCTGCTCAAATACATGGTGGAAGTCATGAGAGAGGTATGAGGTCTGGAACGTTACCAGTACATCAAATTGTTGGTATGGGTTATGCAGCAGTAATAATGCAAAAAAATTTAATTTTTGAATCAAATTATATTTTATATTTACGAAATTATTTATGGGATCATATAAAAAATATTGAAGAAATATATTTAAATACTAATTTGAAAAATAGTTCTCCTCATATTTTAAATATTAGTATTAATTTTGTTGAAGGTGAATCATTAATCATGGCTTTAAAAAATTTAGCTGTTTCTTCTGGTTCTGCTTGTACTTCTGCTAGTTTAGAACCATCTTATGTATTAAAAGCATTGGGAGTACAAGATGAATTGGCACATAGTTCTATCCGTTTTTCACTTGGTAGGTTTACAACTAAAAAAGAAATAGATTATACTATTTGGGTTCTTCATCAAGCAGTTAATAAATTAAGAAATTTGTCTCCGTTATGGGAAATGTTTAAATCAGGAGTAGATTTAAGTAAAGTAAAATGGAAACATAATTAAATTTTTTTATTATTATAGGTTTTATTATTAATATGACATATAGCAAAAAAGTAATTGATCATTATGAAAATCCTAGAAATGTAGGATCTTTTAATAGCAATGATAATAATATTGGTAGTAGTTTAGTAGGAGCTCCATCTTGTGGAGATGTTATGAAATTACAAATTAAAGTAAACAAAAAAGGGATTATAGAAGATGCATGTTTTAAAACTTATGGTTGTGGTTCCGCTATTGCTTCTAGCTCTTTAATTACTGAATGGATTAAAGGAAAATCTATTGAAGAAGCAAAAAAAATTCAAAATACTACTATTGCTAAAGAATTAAATTTACCTCCATTAAAAATTCATTGTTCTATTTTAGCAGAAGATGCTATTAAATCAGCTATTTTAGATTATACAAGTAAAATAAAAAAATAACCTTATTGATATAAAAATATTAAACAATGTTATATTAAATATTATTTACCCTGTTTATAAAATATATTAATAGGAAGAATATAAAAAAAATAATGTCAAAGATTATATTTTTACCACATAAACTGTTATTACCGAATGGTGGTTCATTTAATATGAAAATTGGATCTACTATTTTAGATATTGCTTTAAAAAATAATATTAATATGCAACATGCTTGTGAAATGTCTTGTGCATGTAGTACATGTCATTGTATTATTAAAAAAGGATATGATTGTATTTCTTCAATTACTGAAAAAGAAAATGATGTTTTAGATAAAGCATGGGGAGTAGAATTATTTAGTAGATTATCCTGTCAATCCAAAATCATTAATTTAAATTCAGATATTGAAGTAGAAATACCACATAAATAGTATATATATTTTATATTATATTTTTTGATCTTTAAATATTAATTTAATTATTATTCCTTGAATATTTAAATTATTTTGAAAATAATTATTTAAATATTTTTTATAAGATTTGGAAATGTATTGTAGATAATTTCCATGTATTACAATTTTAGGAGGATAATATCCTCCAATATGTACGTATTTTAATTTTATTGTTTTTCCATGTATTGATTTTGGTGGGTTTTTATTGATTGCATGATACATAATTTTATTCAGTTGATTTGATTTAATAACTTTTTGAATATTATAGTATATATTATTACATAAATTTAATATTTTTTTTGTACCTTGTTGATATAAAGTAGATATAAATTTTATTGGAAAGAATTTGATTTTAGTATATTTATTAATTAGTATTTTTTTTATATTTTTTCTTTGATATTGATTTAATTTTTCTGATTTATTTAGTAAAATAATTGCTGGTTTTCCAGAATTAACAATAGTATCGAGTATCCATATATCTTGTCTAGAAATTTCTTGTTTAGAATCTATTACTTGTATTATGATATCGGATTGAGATATTATTTCTAATGTTTTTAATATTGATAAAGAAAATATAGAGTCTTTATTTTTCTTTTTAAGTCCAGCAGTATCTATTATTTTATATTTTTGATTAAATATTTTAATAGTATGATGTATTGAATCTCTTGTAGTTCCTGGTGTATCAAAGATAATTGATCTTTTTTCATTCACTAAAATATTTAATAAAGTAGATTTTCCTACATTGGGTTTCCCTACTATAGATAAAACTATTTTTTTATAATTCTTATAATTTTCTTGTTTTTTTGTTATATCTTTGTAAAGGTTTTTATTTTTTAGTATCCATATATTAATTTTTTTAATAATTGTTTTAATACCTATATTTTTTTTTGCTGATATAAAAGTTATATTTTTTATACCTAATGTATAAAATTCATTTAATATAAAATGATTTTTGTTAATTGTTTCAATCTTATTTACAATAATAAATATTTCTTTTTTTTTCTTTCTAATTTTATTAATTATTTTTATATCTATGTCTAATATACCTGTTTGTACATCTAAAACAAATAAAACTATATTTGATTGATTAATCGCTATATTTGTTTGCATACATATTTCTGATTGTAATGTGTTTTTTTTATGTTTATAATCTTCTATTCCTGCAGTATCAACTATTTTAATAATGTATTTTTTAATTTTCAAAGTATAGTACTTTCTATCTCTTGTACAATTTTTATCTTGGTGCATTAATGCTTCATGAGTTTTTGTGATTTTGTTAAATAAAGTAGATTTACCTACATTAGTTTTACCAATTATTGTTACATAAAAAATCATTTTCATTTCTCTAATTATTTTATATTTTATTTTTTATATATTAATTTTATTTAATTAAATTAATGATTTATTATAAATTTATTTTTTATTAATATTTTAACTTATTTTAATTTTTTATTATCAAATATTTAAATAGATGGAAGGTTTGTTGTTGGATATGTAAATAGATGGAAGGTTTGTTGTTGGATATGTAAATAGATGGAAGGTTTGTTGTTGGATATGTAAATAGATGGAAGGTTTGTTGTTGGATATGTAAATAGATGGAAGGTTTGTTGTTGGATATGTAAATAGATGGAAGGTTTGTTGTT